>WJXE01000241.1 GCA_009665115.1 Nitrosopumilales archaeon | reverse complement strand
TCTTTTGCTACTGCTTTGTTTTTCATCACAGCTGTTATGAGGGACCCTTCCTATGAATGAATACAGTTAGCATAACATGACCCCTACGATCTCTTTTAGGATCCGAGTAAAACCCAAGATATGTATTAAACACACATTACAAATCAATAGTGAATTCATTATTATTAAAAAAAGAAATTATCTTAAACACAGATTCATGCTATTATTACATATATCGAAGTTTTTACAAAAAAATTAAGAGCTGCGGATAAGACCTCTAATCTTCTGTGTCAACTCAGGCGTCATGTCTTCAGCTTTTATATTATGTTCTTTCATTGCATGTTCGCCGGCCTTGCTCATGATTTCGTCTTCTGTATCTCCTTTGATAACCGCAGCACAGTCAAATCCTGCATCACTGCACGTTAATGTTTTCATTATTAACAAGAGAGCATTCTGTTATTTAAATAAATATGGGAAGCAGTATCGAAACCCGTTTTTGAACATATGAAACAGAAATGAATATGTAAATTACTCCATCTTCGCATTGTTTGACATCCAAGATCTAGGTTCAATTTGGATGAGATGTGGATAACAATTGGAAAAATTATTTTTAACTACTTAAACGGCAGGGATCGCATTGACAAAGAGTAATAACGACAAGAACAACACTCCGTCCAAGGAAGTATAGAGAGAAGCTGAGATTGAAAGAATTAACTTCAAAAATATCTTATACAAAGTATTCTCTAAAATGATGTTGTGTTATGTAAGTAGCATTTCTAGGAAACATACTAGCCGTTCCGATATGATCCATGTGTGTGTGACTATAGATAACGATTTTTACTGGTCCCTTATTTACCTCAGTCACCAATGCATTGTGAATTACTAAATACAACTATTTTATCAACTGACCGACTGTCTGCCATCCCACGATTAATGGACAAGGGGGTACGAAACAATTTATTTCCTAAATACATATCACCGATCGTGTCTAGGTACCGATGTCCAGCATGTAATTCTTTCAACTCGGTAAATTTCAACAAGATTTTTGATGGGCGGTTATTATTTAGTTGTTCAAAATGTAAGAACTGTGCATTAGTACCGAAACATTCTGACGCTGACAGTCATGATTCTGCATATCTTGAATTCCTAGATCTGTACGACAATGGGCGTATAGCCAAAAGCGATGATTTGAACGCAATAATGCAGCAAGAAAGAATCCTAAGGCCGCCATCAGAAATTAAAAGATTACTAGAAAGCAATAACAATAAGAAAGGAACAAAAAATAAGTTACTTACAGAGGTATTATATTCTCAACAAGATTATGTGGTAGATTATAGAGTAATTCAAGGACCAGACGGCAAACTAGGAAGCACAGTCGATGACCTACCTGTAGATGACAGAATTACCTCTGTACTATCCAGAAAGGGGATTAAACGGCTTTATACATTTCAAGAAGAGTCTGTTAACAAAATTTTACGTGGAAAGAACACAGTTATAGTAGCACCGACAGCATCAGGTAAAACAGAAGCATTCTGTATTCCAATATTGCAAAAGATATCCGAGGTTATACACTCCTCGCTTTTGCCGTCACGTCAGGTCTTTGGAATATTTGTGTACCCCACCAAAGCACTCTCAAGAGATCAACTTCCAAAAATAAGAGAATTTGCAGAAAGTCTAGGAATTCATGTTGGCGTATTTGATGGAGATACACCACCCAATGAAAGAAATAGCATATTAGATTCGGTTCCTGAGATAATCATCACGAATTTCGATGTTATACATTACCATCTTTGGCACAAAACAAAATTTTCATACCTACTCAGAACTTCTCGATTTTTAGTTGTAGATGAGGCCCATATTTATACAGGAGTGTTTGGAGCCAATGTTCACTACATTATTAAACGCCTTGAAAGATTGTCTAGGAATAAATTACAAGTAATAGCCGCTTCCGCAACTCTAAAAAATGCTAGTGAGTTCTGTGGAACACTTTTTGGTAGAGAAATGGAAGTTATTCAAGGTGAAGGTAGAAAAGGAAAGATTAATTTTGTAATGTTATTTCCGTCCTTACGTTCCCATAGATCTTTGGTTTTGGACCTAGTTAAGCGAACAACTGGAGGAGGTCATAAAACAATTGCATTTAGCAATTCACATATTGGGTCAGAACTTTTGTCATTTTATTTATCGAGACAGGGAATAAAAATTAAAGTCCATAGAGCTGGACTCTTACCTTCTGTGCGGAAAATAGTTGAGGAGTCATTTAAGGACGGCAAATTGATGGCAATTTCTGCAACACCAACTTTAGAACTTGGAATTGATATCGGTGATGTTGATGCTATCATATCAAGCATTGTCCCGATCAACAGACTGACACAAAGATTCGGTAGAGCTGCAAGACGAGGGCAAGAGGGTTATGCTCTTCTAGCACTAGGAAATGATCCCATTAGTCAGTATTACAGGTCACATCCTGATGAATACTTGGCTGATCAGGAGCAGGCATATACCGACCCTTCAAATCCTTTTGTACAGGAATATCAAATACTTGCAATGGCTTGTGATAAACCGATTTCCAAATATGAGTTCCACAACGAAAATAGCAGGAATGTGAACGATGCTATTCAAAAACTTGTTTCAAAAGATCTGATCAGATTATCAAGCGATGAAAAGTTTTTTGTACCTAACTTTAAGAAAGCATATGAGAAACTAAATGAGTATAGCATCAGAGGGATTGGTAACAAAGTAGACATATTCTTCAATAAAAGGATAGTTGGACAACGAACACTACCACAAGCAATTGAAGAGCTTCATCAAAACGCAATATATTTTCTATCTGGTAAGAGGTATGAAGTAAAGAAATTGCATTATGATGCTCAACAGACAGAACAACCATATTATGCGGAGCTAATGTCTATTCCAGCTGATTATCAGTATTATACGAGGGCTATGGTTGACGAATGGCCAAGTATTATTGAAATCTACGAACAAAAAAAAGTATTTGGAATAGAAGTAAAATACTGTTCTTTGAAAATTCAGAAGAAAGTCGTCGGATATGCGAATATCGAGATCGGACAGGAAATGACCCAAGGAAAGAAAGTAATGTTCTCAGAACCTATTGAATTTGAATTCATTACTAAAGGATTTGTATTCAGAGCACCAAAACCAATAGACATTCTCAAATATACAAATGATGAAGATTATGTAGAAATGAGTGGCTATCATGCATCAGAGCACGTACTCATAGAGGGAAGTAGTATGATAACAGGAGGAGCTTCGCAAGATATGGGAGGGGTATCTCTTGGCTCTTCTGGTCTGATTTTCATCCATGATGGCAGTATTGGTGGGAATGGAGCGAGTAGGGTTCTATACGAGAGGTTTGATAATGCGATAAGAAGGGCATTGAGAATACTCGTGGAATGCCCATGTAAAAGCGAAAGTGGTTGTATAAATTAACCAGAAAAATAGTCTAAAATTAAATACTGAAAATATTAGTAACAAAACTTATGTATCTTTCATATTTATTTGAATCATAGGTAATATGAAAAGCCTTACTAATTATTAGTAACGTTAATACGTGAAAGACGATATGTTAATACTAGATATGCATGAGTACCTGCGAGATACACTCGTATACAGGTATAGAGAATGTAAATCTTGTACAAATAGAACTGAATTTACATGCATAAAGTGTGGCTTTTGCTGGAGCTGTCATTGGAAGATGGAACAGGCGGAAAAATTTGAATTATATGATAAACCACTCATCACTGGCACATCTGTCGCTTCTTTTAAGAATTATTCACAATCAATTGTGGCTGAAGAGAAAAGAATACAGAAGCAGCAAGAGTCACTAGAGAAACTAAATCCTACAACAACGAAGGTAATTGACGTATTTGGTGAAATGGCAGAACCAATTTGTGACTACCTTAGATGTCATCACAAGCTTTCAGTACACGGCCTTGGAACTCGTGTATGTCAATGTAGGCATCCCCGGAACATCGCGATCGGAGCATAGAAAATGCATACTACGACAAAAGAAAGTCTACCTATTCTCTTTTCACAGGAATATAGTGTGGTATATTAGCGATTGTCATAGGATATGATGTTTTATATTCCTAACTTGACGCAAGCAACTTTCTTGCTTCTCCGACCTCGGTAACTGCAGCTACATCTACGATCTGCGTCTAAACGAAGTCGTAGCTGGTGTTTTGTCAATAGGTAAATTTAAGTTTGTCTACTACACCATTTTCGTCGATTAACTCCCAACTAATTTTCTGTTTTGTTGTACCTGTTCTGTTGTTTGATTGTGACTTATTCTTCACTTTAGTGTACTTACACACTCACCTGACGATATCTTTTCAACCCAGGTAACCGAACTCTTGTCTATAGCAAATAAGATTTCAAAAAAAGCGAAGAAAGATGGAACCTTTGATTCTATGAAGAACGGTACCTTGACAATCCCTATGGGAGTGTTGTACTCTTTCAGAACTTGAAATGAACCCAGGATATATCCGTTGGAACCACTAGATAGCGTTTGGCAGAAATGAACGGAAGATATCGTTACAGGAACAAGAAAAAGAGAGGATAAGTTTTATTATAGATCCTTATCGATCGGCAAACTAAACATAAAAGTGGCTCCGTTGCCATTAACATTGTTCTCAGCCCAAATCTTGCCACCATGAGCTTCAACAATACTCTTACAGATATACATCCTAAACCAGTGCCTTTTGGTGATGCACTAACAAATTTTGTGAACAGTTTAGGTAGTATTGGTAGGTGTATTTCTATTCCAGTATCTTTTATGCTGATAATAACTTCATCTTCTTCGTTGTTATTATGATTAGTGATACAATTGCAAAAAAGCGTTCTGTCATATGTATTTTCCATACTTTGAGGGTAGGTGGAAAATCTTTGATTTAGATTTAGACTTATAATACTAACACACTCTTTTAACAGGGTCATCTATACCACGCTTATCTTATTTCATCTACTGCTCAAATTAGAATCCAAAATGTTAATGAACTGCAAATAGCATAAGATCATCTATACTCATCACCACAATCTCCAATTATCTCAAACAAGTCATTTGACTTTGTACATACAGCATCTATAGCATCACAATCTGGCTTATCCAAACAAAAGTTGAATACCTGCACATTATTGTTTATATGATCAACTATTCCAAGTCTAACACCGATAATAACGCCGGCTACCGCAGACTTGGCAAGAATATAACGGGTTGCTACATTTGCAATGCTTACACTGTGCTTTTGTGCAATTCTCTTTAAAGTCGATAAAAGTTCTTGGAACAAATTCCATCCACCCCATGCATCTATCATCTGCTTGTATTTTCGTAAGCTTAACGTATTTAACTCAGCAGTAGATGGCTGTATTCTTCCTAGATAGCGCTCTGACATCAGCCCTCCACAGAGGCTTCCATAGGTAAGGAGACTCATGTTATGCTCTAGGCAAAATGGTATCATCTTTACTTCTGGCCTACGATCTATGATCGAATATTGAACCTGGTTCGATACAATTTGTAGACCTGAATCTATCATGATCTGCATACGTTCAGTATCAAAATTTGTGAGACCTATATGCTTGATTATTCCATCATCCCGGAGGTCGGATAGGCATTTGAGAGCATCCATGTAATACGGATTGTTATAATCCCACCAGTGGAATTGAAGTAAATCCAGCGAGCTAACACTCATTCTGCGGAGCGATCTTTCTATATTTTCATTAACGATAGAACGTGTAATTCTTCCTGGCTGTGGCACCCACTTTGTTAACGCCTGAATTCTATTGAGTTCTTCTTTTCCTTTTAGTGCCGATAATTTACGCCTGAACTGCCCAATAAAATCTTCCGCTGGGCCATAAATATCTGCTAAATCCCAAGTCGTAAAGCCAGCATCATGATATTTCATCATGTCTGCAATTGCCAATTCATGATCGATATATCCATGTCCGCCTGCAACCTGCCACATGCCATTGGCTATTCTGCATATTGTCAGGTCAGGAGCCAGTTGGTAGAATTTCTTACTCATGTCATTCATTCTAGGTTTTCTCTACATTTTTATGTCACATATGCCAAGCACAAAAATCTGACGCATAGTGGTCGAAGCATTTCATATCTGACTTTCCTAATCTCATATAAATTATTTTTATTTAAAATTAAATGACCCCTTAGCAAGCAATTTTTCTGTTGGTCATGCGGCTTCGGACTCCATTCTTTTCGTTCCTCTCTGATGAATGTTCCGCACAATGC
>WJXE01000025.1 GCA_009665115.1 Nitrosopumilales archaeon | reverse complement strand
GTAATATCCGTAGTTCCTGTTGCATCCTTTTCAACTGTAATAAATGGTCTAGGTGCACCAGATACAGTTGCATCACCTTTGCCAACTCCTTGATCATGTCTCGTTCCATTAGTGATCGCATAGTTATTTGTGAGCGAATTCCATGACGTTATCTTTACTGAATCAATCTTTAAAGTACCATGCACGTCTATGCTATTTGGAAGAGGAGAAGCAATACTACCAGTAGTTCCCCCTGATGAGCTTATCTTTAGCCATTTAGTATCTGTAGAATCAATATTGAGGGTAGCACCTTTAGCAATTACTAGCTTTGCATTCAAGAGCCATACGCCATCTGGAGATTGTTTGCTTAGGATATTGTTACCGTGGAGATGGTTGTAAATGTCGGTCAGAGTCGCAGAACCACAAGATACAGTAATTACTCTAGCAGTTGGATTATAAGTATAGCAAGAAGACGGAGAGGAGATTGCAGTAGTTCTGATCGAATATACGCGCTGTATGTAAGCCGCAGATAATTCTGTAGAAGCTACAATCATAATAATAAGTGTAATCAATATTAATGTTAGAAACGGCAATTTTACTCTGACAGGATATTTAATTATTTTTCTTTCCACATCCAAAAAGAAAAGATGGATATGGGTATAATATACTGTTAGGAATTGTTGACTAAGAATCAGTCATAGCATATGCCTATATCATTACGAATAAGATTGACATTTAGACAGCTGTACCAGAAGCAACAAAAAGGAGTGTTTGCATTCATGACAAGACCTCGTTGACGATATCGGAATGAAACGAAAAAGAAGAGATGACCTGATTGGGAAGTTCTGAAAAGTGTCCACTTTTGCTTTGCCCTCTTACTTCATGTCCTGTTTCTATTCTGTGGTCAGTATTCTTTCATTTTAGTATAGTCGATTAATTTCATGAGTTGGTTAAGAGACTGCTCAAAATAAGGAATTATTTTTATTCGGGTCTTAAATCTGGTACTAATTCAAGAATCTGTGATGAAATTAAAGAATCGTGCAACGAATAATTTTTTAGTTGCTTTATCATCCGATACCAATTTCCATGTTGACTTGCCATATCTAAATCAGCCAACAATTCGATTCTTGTAGTCTCTGCAGATAGACCACTGTACATTGTCTATTTCGACTCGATCAATTGGTATGCCTAATCGAAATTTACCATTAATCTTAAAGAGGAGAGAATCAACAGTTCCTATCATCTGACAAAGAAAAGAGTCTACTTCTATATCCGCAGATATACGGGCTTGGACTGAGTCAAAGCTCCCGTATTTCAATCCACTATTTTTTAGTTTCTCCAACTACCGTTCACAAGCGGCTCTGAAATTTCGATAAGTAGTCAGTAGACACACTCAACGTTACCCCACAATCGTTCCAGTTTTGTGGCTTTCGTTTAACTCCTTCAAGAATATTATTTATATCTTGTTTTTCTAGTTTTGCTTTTTAGTTCTTTGTATTCTTAATCCTAATTAGTTCTTCCTCTTAGAGCTGATTTGGGTATATTGGCACTCGGATCTTCAAGGAAGCCATTTCATTGATTCCATGAAATTTCAGTAGGTTTTTGTACCATCCCTAGTTACCCTTTCGCCACACACTATACAGACCTCTTTTTTCTCCCAAATATGGGATTTTTCTCGGTCTAGAGTTACTAACTAATTGTTTTTTTGCTGATGTTCTTCTAAAGATTGCCTTGTTATAACTACAGTCTTTCTCGCAAACAAAGCAGGGGATTCATTCTCCACATTGTGTTAAATACGATTGAAAAATTGTTCTATAGATAGTACATCGTGGTTGTTGAATGCAAATCTTATAATTGACAATTGACAAAGGTTCTAAATTCCATACTAATTCTACAGATACCAGGCGGCTAAAGATAATTTCATCTTCTTCCGCTGGAATCCACAATAATCGAAGGGGAGCCACCTCTGGTAGTAGCAATGTAAATTCCATACATGTATTTGGTAGCTTGAATATTGATTCGGTAAAAATCACGTCGTGGAATCCATTGACTAATAGCTATGTCACAATAACGACATCTAATGCAACAATCCCTAGGCCATATCTCAGAATAGAACCTGGAGATACTGGTACTACGAACATTGTGAATTCTGAGATCGCTTATCTTGGATTCGACACTTCCTTTGTTGGTCTTGGCGCTGGGGGTCTTAACTACTATGCAGGTGACGGCAGCATACTAAGAGGTAATAATATTCACAATCTGTGGTATGGTCCGTATCTTAGTGGGGTAGGCAATATGATAATAGAAAAGAATCAAAGTCACCACAATCTTAATTACGGATTCGATCCACACACAGGAAGCCATGATATAATTATCCGAAATAATCTGGCACACGATAATGGTCAAGAAGGAATAATATGCTCAGTAAATTGCTCCAATATTTTGTTTGACAACAATAGAACATATCATAATGAGAAGTCTGGCATAATGCTGAGTAGAAATACGTATAACTCTATTGTCAGAAACAACTTCATCTACAATGAAATTAATGGGATACATATTTCTCAGTCTCATAACAATCAAGTCTATAACAACACCATTTCAAATAGTGTAAATGGAATCGATGCTACACCTGGTTCTTCTAATAACAATGTTCATAATAACGTGATTATGAACTCTAAAATCGCTATGCTTACAGACAGCAGCTCACCAGGGAATACTTTTTCTTCTAATAAGATAAAATAATAGATATTCGTCGCCGAGAAGTGTCAGCGACTGTACCTCGCAGTCTGGGTTACCTTACAGTTTTATAACGGGTTAGCTTCTTCAATGTCTTCCTTTTGGAGATATGCTCAACGATAATAATGACCTACCCATTGACAATTAATGAACTTTCTCATTGTAGCCTTGAATATAGCATATTCACCTCTCTAACCACCCCCGAGGATAATAGCAGCAAGAAACAAGCTTAAAAAAAGAATTAAGAAAGTAAGACGAAAGCAAAATTAAGAGAAAACAATTCAAGATATTCCTTTTTTGATCAGATTAGCGAAGTTTAGTGAATTACGGTCTAATACATTTGTAGTTCAACATTTTCGACCATTCTCTAGATAATAGCGAGTCAGTGTGATGCATAACCTGTAACCTAGTAGTAAAGCTCTATTTGCAAATGATATATTCAGGAAATTGGAGGTAGACAAAATGTCTGGCATGTTTTGGATATTATTGAGATCGAAAGGATTTCATAGCACTGGTCATCTATGCGTAGCACTAGGTCAAAACATTCCTAATCTGAACTTTTATAACCCCTTAGTTAGTTGACAGAATATTATGATTGCAAACAGGATTGATAATACTACTTTATGTAATCAGTGTAAAAATATGGCAGCAGAGATATTTCAAGAAAATGGTGATTATTGTTTGGAGAGTTGGCAAGAACGAGTATACCGTCTTCGATAGAATAACACGTTCAGCCAATTTTCGGTAAGCTGCTAATTAACATACGTGCAGAACATTCTGATGTCGTATCTCCTTCACTTCCTTCGCACCGCGTCAAATGCTTCTACAAAGTCATTGTTCACTTGCTATGAACCGAACTTATGGACGTATTATATGATCCCGATCAGCCGAGTGATTGATACAAATCATCCTTCACCTTTGGCATTACATTATACATAATTGAATATGTAGTCTTATTACTTAGGATATCCAATATATAGGAGAACTTCTTGTCGCTGGCACATTAATTAAACGGCCTTCATTCTTCCAAAGGAATATCCTCCAAACACTCCAAGCCCTATCGTATAGGCGACCAAGATACCAATATCTGTTGTGAATGAATAATTTTGAATTCCTAATATGGCATTTCTAAGCGCATCCACAGCGTAAGTAGCAGGGTCTATTGTAGTCAAAACAGAGAGCCATCCAGGGAGATTTCTTAATGGAAAAAGAGCTCCACTTAAAAAGAAAAGTGGAAATACGACAAAGCTCACTATTAACTGAAAGCCCTCTAGGCTTTCGATATAGCTACCAATAATAAGACCTAATGAGGTTAGTGAAAATGAAAGAAGCAGTACAATTGCAATAGTCTGGACTAAAGAAAGTGCACTAAAGTGAATTCCGATAGCTGCGCCAACAGTCAAAAGTATTACTACTTCTACTAGAGAAGTAGTCATGCCGCCTAGTGTCTTTCCCACAAAAATAGTATTTCTGCCGACCGGAGCTACCATGACACTTTTAAGAAAATCAAACTTTCTGTCCCAGATTATATATGACCCGAAAAATACAGACGAAAATATTATAGACATGCTGATTATACCAGGAAATATGAACGTTTGATAGTCTACTCCAGTTGAAGGATGTACGGCGGAACCAAAACCAGAACCAATAACAAATAGCCAGAGCAGTGGAGTGAAGATGGATGCTACTAACCTACTACGCTCTCTTAGAAATACTTTGAATTCTCTAAGCCAAAGGGCATATAATTTGCCAAGTATTATTTCTACAAAATTGCTATTAATTGCACTTACCATATTCCGCATATCTTGCCATAATCTAGACATAATGATCCTATTTAGCTATCTCTTGGGATAAAATTCTGCGCCGAAGTTCTTTCGAAAATGAAACCGGATAGATGTGTTTGCATACTATCAGTTTGTATTCGAGGTCCGGACAGCTCAATTCGTGTTCTTGATCCCACCGAGGTTCTGGCCATATTATTTTACTCCCTCGTAACATTTCTCTTCGTCTGTTTGTCGTAACTTTGTAGTGTAATTTATTGATATATGTAATTGAAGAGGCCTATAGAAGCGATTGCAAGGTGCATTTCCGTTTGATGGAGGAATGATATTGCGTGCAGCATTGGTAAGATGGAAGAGAGACTAAATTAGTATCGCATATGGATCGGACTGATTATATGTCAGTCTCCCAACTTCGCCAGCCACTCCACCTAAATACTGAGTGTATTCTTTGTTTTTCTTGTTGCATAATTTTTTAAATGGCATTGATATAACAATAAATTATCAAATCCAACAAATTTACAAAAAAGAAGAAAGTAAGACCTATAAACGAGATTACTGAAGATGACATAAACTTTTTCCTAAACATTATCAAGAAGGTATCGGGATACCCAAAAGTCAGAAATTTGCAAAAGTTACTCCAACCAACTTTGAACCTTGTGAAGATAAACGCGATTCTCAGATATCTTGAGAGATCAAGAAGGTTAGAGATCGATCTTGATGGAAATATCATCTGGATCAGTCAAGACAAGGTCGAAACCAATCGAGCTCGTCTTGCAGAGGTAGCCAACATTTCCAAAGACTTTGTTGATTATTTTTCGACAAAAAACCGAGCCACAGAAGAAAATGATTCTTAAATGGTTAAGAGGCTAGGAACGGAAGTAAAAGATCAAGTCTAGCTACATAGTGTAAGAAAATAAAAATGATAGGAACAGCTAGGTTCAAACCAAAAACAAAGTTGATGAACGAAGACTTTCTGGATGAACCAGATAAAATCGGTTTAGAATTCATAGACGTAGAGGAACACTTGTTGGCAGACGTGTGGTACTTTTAGAAGCAAAAAATTTGGATTCGAAGTCGTCTTAACCGATTACATTTGAATGTCTGCTTCTCAGGTCGTTCTTAAGTAGCTATGTCTGTTTCTCATATCGGAAAAATAGACAGGATGAGGCCAAATAATAGTTATACAGATGTTTACAAATCGATAGAAACTGCTGTCGCAACCAACAGTAGGAGCAATAAGGTAATAATTCCGTAGATATACGGGCCTAGCAGTGTCCTCTTTGTAACGATGTGATGGGTTACTCTCTATTCGTAGAGGTGACGTAATTTGCCAGAGTCAGTGAGTTAGTTTTTGATATTTTAGAAAGATATCTAAAATACCTCGGACTTAACCCTTCTGTTACAGTCTCAATCGTCCTTTCAAAAAATTTGGTATTACAATACTTACCGTCAGCCAACCTGTTAGGCAGAGCAATATAAATTAGTATTAATGAATAACTTATATATCTGCTAGGTTTCCTGCTGGATACGAGTTTGACAGAAAGGAAAAGAAGAGGTCCCAACAAACCGATCAGACCAGCAACTAAAGATTATAGGAACAATAAGAAAGACAGTCAGAGTAATAAGACTCTCGATACAAAGGAAAAGACCAAGAACGTATTGGCCGAGGAGAAACAGGATCATTCATCGTTGAAATGTGAACAATCAACTACCACAACTGCAAAAGTTAGAAATGAATTCCTTCCTGAGGTTTTCGATTCGTCAAGCTATGATGCTATGTCAGAAAGGAAAGATTCAGCAAGTATAAACGAGGACGATTTGAAGAAGGCAATCTCAAATGTTCAAAAAAAGGAATCGATAAGGGCCGAGGATATAAGTTTGCAACCTTCAAATATTAACGAATATCTACAATCTGTGAACCCGATTACCATTATGCAGGAGGAAACGTCAATATTAGGAGGGTCAAGAGAAGGGAGTTCCTATTATGAGAAAAGATTGAATGGTGATAACCCATTTATGAGTAGTATGGCATTGTGGCAGAGCAGTATGATTAGCTGGATTGGCATATACAAAGATTTTTCTGAAAATGTTGCAAAAATGATGAGAGATTACTGGATGAAGCCTTCTTGGATATCTCATAAAGGTGAGTGAGTGATTGAGTGAATCAGCAACTAGTGACACAGTAAAGGTGTAATAACAACTATAACAACGACTTCAATTATCTAGTATTAGATGGTCGTAGCAATAATATAATTCTGTTAGAGTTTCCTAATGATGGTAGAGGAGCTTCCATTGCGTTCAGCCTACTAATTGCCCGACTAACGTACAACAAATCCGAAGTTGATCTTTAAACCCCAGCGATAGCAGCAACGTCTTCTAATGATGAGAGAAGAATCTTAAGAGTAGATGATGAGCCTGATATTAGTTTAGCCTTAGAGAATGTTTTAAAAGGACGTGTCTCCTAAAGAAGGAGAAAGATATTTCATCGCAAAGTCGACAGAAAATAGAGAGCTGCTAGAACGTGTAAACCACCATCGTACTAAATTAAAAAAATCATTGGCAATTCTGATTTAAAATTCACTCCCTCTCTTCACGGATCTAGGGACGCGGAATTGATTATTTTGTATTTTGTGACTGTTTTGGTGACGAGATACTGGAATATGCTACGTCTTGCTACTGGCTCCATAACTGCCTTCATGAGTCGATTAGAAAAAGCAGGCTATGTTAGGCGTGAAACCCATATGAACCAAGTGCTGACGAGCACCATGAGATCTGAGAAAAGGGAAGGGCCAACCAGCATGAGACTCGGAAGACCCCATGATCCACGAGGACGTTATCGATTACACGAAGTTATGTTAGTCATTCTAAATGCCAGATGCATACTACGATAAATAAGGGAATTACATAAGATATTATAACAATCACAATGTACAGTCAAGAAAATGTTCGAAGACAGAAAATTTCTGAAGTACTAGCAATCGTTGCGATGGCATTAGTACTGACATACATTACTGACTCAGCTGTAGGGCAAGGGAAACAAGGCTTCTTGCCAATGAATGCAGTTCAGCGCGGAATGATATTTGGCGCATCATCAATAATTTTGTTCTTCCTTTCTTTTGGGATTGGGATTAGAGAAAAGTCAAAGGTAACAACCATTTTGCTTATAGCAGGTGGTGCAGTTACTGGGACGTCGGTTTTGGGAGCAGTAGCAATAGGTAAGGGAGGATTGACAGCCATTCAAAGTTCGTTCTTAGGTGTAGTAATAGTGGGTTATGTCATAATGGGACTAGGTATACTAAGATTGGTTCAGAAAAAATGAATACTCTAAACGGAACCAGGGTGGAGCTGGCTCCGCATTCTTCAGTATATAATTTCCTGAAAAATCAGAGTGAGTGTGTCGTCATAACGATGGTGGTGTAGTACAACCTGGGCTTGACGCATGGATAGTTGGAGATGAACCTCTTGTCTCAATTGACTTTATAGGCATTCAGATTGGATATTTTACCTGATAAATAAATTATGACAATTTATTGTTTTGCAGTTACAAAATCTGGTAGGAGTAGAGAGCTGTTGAGGAGATTTATTCAGGACAGGTTCATGCAAAACAACAAGGAGCATGATGCAGTGTTGAAAGCTGCTGGTATTTCAAGAGAACGGATCTGGATCCAGCATACGCGCTCTTTTCTCATCAACTTTTTTTGGAATAGATTCAATACTAGGACGAATATTTTCTCCAAATTGCGTCCCATCTTTCAACTGTAGGCACTTTTCATGTTCTTCACTGATGATCATCTAAATATGGTGTGTTCAGCCAGAGACATTGCTAGTATCAGAAAATATTTGCTATAGAAATGGATTTCGATTTACAATAATCTATATCCACATTATCAATACCTAACTGAAGTGTACATACCTGATTCTATCCATGACATGTATTTCATTCGACGATACCAATTGCACGTATAGGTGATCCTGTTGCATGGACTAGTTTAAGGGGGGTAACTATAAAAGTAAACCGTTGCCCACTACTCAATTTCTCTAAATTACAAAGGTTCTCTATTACTAAAACGTTATTAGACAACAAAATTTTATGAGATATAAAATTATGATCTATACCGGCATCGATACTCGGACTATCTATTGCAACGGCATTTACCTTGCTCTCGACAAGGAACTGTGACGCATCTGCTCCAAGACCCGGGTTAGCCATAACATAATCTTCAGTTTTTTGATTCTCCTCTTTGTCGTAATGCTTTTCCCACCCTGTATTGAATATTATACTAGCATTCTTTTCGATGTTAACCCCGCAATCCATGATATCGCGGCGAGTAATCAGCTCGTTCGTTTCTTTCTCAATCTTCAGTAGTAGTGCATCCTTGCAAATAAATCTATTAACATCAATCTGATCTATACTTTCACCGTTAAGAGTAAAATGACAAGGAGCGTCCATGTGAGTTCCAGTATGAGTACTCAAAAACATCACCTCCGAATCATAGCCATGGGTATCGAATTTCGACCACCGAATAAAGGCAGGCTGTGGAGATCCAGGAAAAACCCTGATGCCCGGGGAAATTTCATGAGTAAGATCGACGACCTTCATAACCGTATGTTGTATTAATGACAACACAAGTATTAATCAGATCTCGAAAATGTCTATAATTTGCTTACAAAAATAAAAGCATGTTGGATAGGCTTGTAGTGTCGTTTTGTATATAGTATAGAGGGAGGATTTTATGGCTTCGAACAAACAAAAGGAAGTCAAAAACTTACCTGGTTGATTCTGACCGGTTTGAAGCATTGGTCACGTAGTATAAGCCGTCATATTTCTTTAGCAAATTACCAAATTTTAGGCAGGGATTGAAAAGAGTTTAATAACTGCCGTGAAAATATTATATGAGATGCCAACAGCATATGTCTTAATTAACTGTGATCTTGGTTCTGAGGAAGAAATCTTAAAAGAGTTAAAAAAATTGACAGAGGTTATTGAAGTCAGTGGGGTGTACGGGGTTTATGATATTATACTAAAGATCAAATCAGAAACAATGGACAAACTGCGAGAAACTATTACGTGGCATGTAAGAAGAATTGATAAAGTAAGGTCGACTTTGACCATGATAGTCATCGAGGGTCAAGGAGAGAAAGGCAAAAGACAGCAGCTGGATCTCTGACATCGACTATCATAACAGTAATCACTAACTGCGACTACACAAAGACAATCATAAGACCTCCACCAACACGAAAGACACATTATACTGATCACTTTAGAATGTCTTTTAAATAACGGGCTGCGCGCACTGCTTCTTCTTCTGTATTGAAAAAGTGGGGCGCTGCCCTCACCGCCTTCATTCCACCTCCTATATCTCTTTCAGCAAATATTATCTCGTTTTGTTCGAGTTTATTTACAATGGTTCTGGAATCTACTATTGAGTTAGTAGAGGAAGATGAAACCGGAGAAAACGAGACAATAGATGTCCTCAAGTTTTCATCGTCAGGCCCATGAATTTTTATATTAGGAATTTTAGCGATTTCATCTCGCAGAACATTGGCTATCTTTAAATTTTTCTTACGAATATTTTCTATACCTAAGCGTAAAATATAACGAACTGAAGACTCCATTCCTGCAACGCCACCATAGTTACGAAAGCCAGCTTGAAATCTCTCCGGACCATCTGCATAGGTGATTACTTTCTTTTGCTTTTGTTTTTCATCTACTGAAAATGTGGCAGATTCTCCTCCGATGAAATGAGGGACCAAAAATTCTGCAGCTTTCTTACTGCAATAGAATATTCCCATGCCGACAGGGCCGCAAATCCATTTGAATGCCGGAAATGCCATAAAGTCGCAGCCGATTTTCTTTACATCTACGCAAATCGAACCTACTGTCTGGGCAGCGTCTATACAAAACAGGGCCTGGTTTTCCCTAGCAATTTTACCAACATCAGTAACTGGCATTATCGAGCCATTATTATAAAGTGCATGGCTCAACGTAATCAAAGTTGTGCTGCCGCTATTACTTTTATTATTATGGTTTCCGTTGTTAGCCTTCTTTTTGAGAAGAGCCTCTAGCTCCTCCAGTTCAAAATATCCATTTTCGTCAATCTTCAGCTCGTGTAGTTTTATACCCTTTCTTTTTGATACTTGTAGCCAGGGGAGATAATTTGCATAATGTTCATGAGTTCCTCCTCTTACAATAATACTGTCATTTGTTTTTCTACTCCAGTTTATACCGCTGGAAACGTAATTGAGGCCCTCCGTTGTACTTTGTGTAAATATTACATCTTCAGGTTCGCAATTTATCAGATGTGTAATTCTCGTACGAAGCTCCTTCATCAAGGAAGTTATATATTCGGAAATAAAAGTGGAACCAGGTCCCCCCTCAGAGGATTTCACAAGAAAATCAGTAATTGATTTGATCGTGGAGAGTGGCGTAGGAGCGATCGCTCCGTTATTCATGTAAACTTTCCTGTGTGTGACTGGGAAATCTCTACGAATAGAGTCTGATTCAATAATGTCATAGGGATCGATTTTATCTGGGCCGCCATCCCCACGCAACGCTTCATAATCCATTATATATCCTGCCTCCGCTCACCATAATATACAACCGTGGACGGTGTCTATAACGATATCCTCAGCATCGCGGGTTTGAATGCACTTATATTTAACGACCCCTATGCGAAACTTTGTTTCACTGCTATGCTTGCGTCACGATATTGCCTTGGCAGAGTGCAGCAGCAGGAGCAACAGTGGCCCCCTTACACTTTAAAAAAAAAAGTAAGTTACATCGACTTGGATACGACGTTCAGTGCGTATGTGAAGGCCGGATTGTTATTAAAGGAGTTGAGTATAGCAACGGCAGCGGGAACAACAGCAACACGCGTTGCTACTCCACTAATAATAGAGGATATTCGCAAGAGCATCACTATTTACCTTCCTACCGAGGGCAACTTTGAATCAATTTTAAATAACGTCATAAATTCAATGGCTGAATCTTGTATTGTAATTTTTGATTCTGTGAATTCTTTCTACAACTTATATTATAAAAAAATCAATATCGAGTCTGGACTTGGACTCAGTAACGTAAACCATTTACTATCGATATTCCTCATGTTACTCGTGAAGCACGGGGTAACCTTGCAGGTTCCTATTCTTGCTACAAGCATGATTCGCTACAAAAAAAGTAAAGACTGGATTCAGTCACCATCCAGCAACCGACTTTTAAGGGGGAAAAGTGTTGTTAAATTATATGTAGAAATGCTTAACGAAAATGATCTTTCTGTTCACATAATATCTCATCCTGCTAGGCCTCAAGAAACAGTCATTTTTCAAAATCAAGGAATCAAGCTTTGATACTAGTAATGCCGACTAGAATACGGGTCTACTAACTCCCTAATGACCAATAATTACTAATCTAGACTTGAACCCGAGAGAACATAAGTTGCAGATTTTTGACAAATATTACACAAGCGAGAGTAATGATAAAAATAAAAGTACTAATAATAGTTGCGCCGACGAAGATGACGTATGCACGCTAAATCCGAGTAGTGTATTCGATTGTGACTTATCGAATTCCAGATCATTGTATTACTGGTCCTAAATCTTTACAGCTGTTTTGTAGTAATTTTAATTTACCGTGATTAGAGTAAGGATCAACAGTCAAGCTAACTCTTACAAAATTCGTCTACATTTGATCATATCAAATTATTTCACGTCGAGGAATTTCTATATAGCAGAAAGCTAATCTAATGTAAGTATATATGCAACTCACTTTACTAGGACCTCTGAATTATTAATGCCATGATTTTAACCTTTAAACGTAGAAACGATGAAATCAAAGAGATGTCTGTTGCTGACGGTCTGAAGGCGCTTTTGATTGAGTCCGGCTTTACAACTGAACGCTTGATAAGGATTTCTCCATCGGATTTGGCTTGTATTCTAGATCAAGAGGAATAAGTAGCTAAAATCATAAAGAATGCCGCGAAAGAGCTACACCAACGAAATATGATGACAGAGTGAATTACATAGGTAGAATATGGGGACTCGGTGAGGTTTAGATCGATTATATTATTATCAGTTATCACAAATCGGTTAGATATCCTCTGCAGTTGATTTGAAAGGCGAGAATTTCTCATCTGAATCCCGGCCTTCTCTTGGAGACAATCTCAATCAAATATAAGACCATTGACCGGCTAGATACGATGCGACACTGGATTAATAATAAATGACGATAAATTATTAGCAGAAAAGTTTCCCGAAAATAATAAGGTCATAAGCAATCAGTTAATTCCTAATTATTTGTCTGTGTTGCTTGTTTACATCATAACCGAGCGACTTTTAGTCTTCTCATACTGCATAATTAGTTACTATTCTCAAGAAGCTAATATAACTATAAAGGTTGATTACGTCAATTTGCATTCCGTGGAAGAAGATACTGATAAAAAGGACTCGTTGAAGGCAGAAAAAAAGAACACCGATCAAGGCCACCATAATCGTGAGAATTCAATGGTAGATATGATAATGGGTAGTAGTAGCAGTAATAGTAACGGTAATTCTGGAGAACCGCAAAAGGTAACGGTTGATACAGAAACACTCGTTGCACAAACTCAAGACAGAATGTGGAGAGCTCTGAAGAGGCGTTATCAGTATGATTCAAATTTGAAGCCTGCTCAGGCCTTTCTCCTAAATCACATAAATTCAAAGATTCCACTCGTAATTATGTACGTAGATTTAGTGGGTTCAACCAATATGAGTATGACTTTGCCCGTTGATAAGCTAGTCAGTATAATAAGAGCATTCACGTATGAGATGTCCTCGGTAATACAAAGTCATAAGGGGTACGTGTTAAAGTACGTCGGTGATGCAGTAATTGCCTTCTTCCCATCAAGCTATAACAAATTGCTCGCTTGTGATAATGCTATCTACTGTGCACAATCAATGATCACGGTAGTCAGGAATGGAATCAACCCTATATTGAACCAATATGACTACCCTGAACTCAGTATAAAGATAGGTATAGATGAAGGTGAAAACACAATTGTCCAATATGGGCATGACAAAAGTTCTCCAATTGATATTCTGGGTTACTGTATTAGCATAGCTGCAAAAATAACTTCAATCACCGATCCTGATAGAATTACAATAGGAGAAGACGTTTATAACTTGATTCATCCGACCCTCAAAACAAGATTTAGAGAATTAAAGGATCGCATTCAACATTGGAAGTATACCAGTAGACAGACAGGACAGCTTTACAAACTATTTTTGATGGAATAGTAGTTCCGCCATTGAATAAATTTTTATTTTGTCATATAAGAAAGAATGAACATTATGAAGTGATGTCGCACTACCAATAATTACGCATCCCACCGCAAAATCAAAAAACGTTGTTGACATGCCACCTTCGCTCAAATGCAACGACGTAGGAATATAGAAC
>WJXE01000240.1 GCA_009665115.1 Nitrosopumilales archaeon | reverse complement strand
TTATTATAGTGAGTGAGCCTGCTATGATCATGCCACCATAGAACTTTCCGTTGCGATTTTTTTTGCCGCATCATAAATTATCTTTGCGACGTATGGCTCGATTCCTAATGCAGCCGAAACTGCGCCTGGGCCCTCCAACACAATAGACTCTATAGTTAACCCAGCTCTTAGCAACGACTCTTTCAGGCCAGGAGCTATTTCTAATTGCTGAATACCTGATTCCATGTCACAGTTACATATACATTTATTCTATTTAATATTTACTTCAAATTCTTATGTCTCTCTCTTTCACCTCACGATCCCATGGCCAGTCGAATTGTTTTGTCCACACCATCTGTATATCAACGAACTCCTTATTACAGGATGAATTTGGTACTCTTTATCCGTCTGTCTTACACAAACTGCTAATCAGGCAGAAGACTTTATTACCAGCGTTAGAATGATCCCTTGATTGAGCCCCACTAAAAATGTCGAAGCGTTGCTTAAGATGTACGAAATATATGATCGGCACAGAGATTCCGTGCTTTGGTTTCTGGAGGATCTCGATGCCGGTAGCTACGAAGAATATGATCAAAAGTATGCAGGGGCCTCAAGTTCTAGGTGTCATTTCACAACGGTGTGTGGCTTTTTTGAGTTGTCAGGGGTTCTCGTAAATTCTAGATTAATAGATCAAAAGCTTTATTTCGACGTTTTCAACCCCGCCCCATTTTGGGAAAAGTGCAGAGTGATCGTGGAGGGCATGCGAAACCACAGACCTCATATCTACGAAAACTTTGAATCACTTAGTTCAAGACGATTAGAGTGGCAAAAAAAGCGGAAAGACAAGAGAGGAGTTGCGAAGACGTAAAAAAAGTTGCTACCTATTGCAAATAGGTTGTTACACCTGAGTTACTAATAAAAGAATAACAAGATGTTCTAATTTTAATAGTCGCTTTGCATAACATTCTCTATGATGCCTTTTGGTGTAGATGTCCTCGGAACCTTGAGCGAAAAGCTAAAACAGCTAATGAACGAAACTCAGGATCACCACCGATCATTTATCGATATAACGAATCTATACAAAGAGGAAAAGATCAATGAAAAAGATTTCTTTTCTAAAATTCTCAATTACGTGGTCACGCTCTCAGCTCTGACTTTCCTTATGAATAGGGTAATCTTGGAATTAAGGTCTGCGTTGGAAAAGGGCACAAGTATAAAAGATGCTAGTGGGGGAGCCGCATCTTCGTCTTCGGCGTCCCAAACTGCCAGCTTCGGGATTGGCAGTTTTCTATCTTCTGTCGGCACCGTAGGGCAAGAGTATTCTGTGCCTGCGTCTCAGAACAAAGAGGCGTTGCTTTCCAGAAAAATGGAGATCGGCAGTCCCTCGACAATTACACCTTCCAAGACGTGCAAAGAGTGCAGAGCGATAATTCCAATCCGTGCCAAATTCTGCGGTACCTGCGGCAATAATCAGGAAAATGATTTACGCTATCCACCCTAATATCCACCCACGATCTCTCTCCATCGAGCAACCTCGGATGCTCATGACATACATCATGTAGCTAAATGAGGCAGCTAAAGATACTACACCTTGCTGAAGCAAATGCACTCTAGATTAAAAAACAAGTGGTACCTATAAACTGGAGAACATGGATGAGAAAGTTAACGTTAGAGTCCGGCTAGAAAGCTCATCAATTCATGAATTGAGTCGGCTGATATTTGGAGATATGCCAGTCTATCCTGGCGAACCACAGCCAGAATTTAAGCCCTATTTTACGATCGGAACAGATAAAGTCAATGTTTCTCAGCTCCGTTTAGGTTCCCATACCGGCACTCATGTCGATGCTCCTAAACATTTCTTCTCTGAGGGTGATAGTGTAGATAAAATAACACCGGAGACATTCATAGGTGAAGCGGTAATTTTGGATATGTCGTACAAAGAAACTGGTCAAGGGATAACAGACGCTGATCTCGATAGTTATTCGAACAGCGTGAATGCCAGAGACATCATCTTAATCTATACTGGATATGACCCATTACAGGAGCAAAATAACTCTTGGAAAAATTTCTCTTACCTTGAAGCATCTGCGGCTCGATGGATCGTGAATCGCAAAGTCAAGTGTCTCGGGATAGATACATTCAGCGTCGAAAAGTATGGCTTTGATGAAGGTACAGTGCACAAAACACTATTGGCTAAAGAGATTGGCATCATAGAAGGCCTTAGCCAAGAGTTGAAAAACTTTGTGGGAAAGAGGATGTTTCTAGTGTGCCTACCACTATTGCTTAAAGGAATAGACGGATCGCCTGCGAGGGCAATTCTTTTTGATATCGTGTGATATAATCAATGAATAGCCATAAGTAATGGATAAAATGGTATGAAGCGACATGATTAAAAATTGTAGCCAAGATCGATTTTATCCATGAATTCTTCTGGGATGCTACTTTTGGCAGTAACGATTTCGATGGCGATCGGTGTATTGTTTCCGCAATTCAGTAAGATTTTTGCGCCTTACATTCTAGTCTGGCTGGGTGGTTTATTATTTCTTAACCTAATCCAGTTAAATACTTCAAAGCTAATTTCGGCCTTTGTTCATGCAGAAGAGATTGCGCTGTTATCATTAACTAAATTGGTGGTTTTGCCGCTAGCATTGTACGCAGCTACAACCGTCGTTTATCCACCAATGGCATTGTCAGTGCTCTTGTTATCGGGGATCTCTACCGGACTTGGAGCACCGTTCGTGGCAAATTTTGTGGGTAGTGAGTTGCCTCTAATTGTGGGACTGATTATAGTCACGTCGTTAGTCGTGCCATTTGTTCTCCCTCCGATCGTGCATATACTGTTTGGCTCACACTTCTCTATACCTGTTATACATATGATAGTATTGCTTGCGGTAGCCTTGTTCATCCCTTTGCTTGCAGGATGGTTTACAAAGAAATTTGCCCCGAAAATAGCTGAAATTGTTTCCGAAAAATCCCTTTACCTTTCGATCATTCTTATAGTGCTAATAAACATGGCACTGTTTTCAAAATTTTCAACCTTCTTCTTCGAATCTCCCGTATTCGTTGTAGAGATGGTCCTAATAGCATTCCTGTTATTCGGCATATATGGAACGGTCGGTTATGCACTGACTTCATTTACCACTGGTGTTACAAGTCGCACCACATCTGAAGGGACTACTACTAGTTCTAAATCGAACACCAAAATGGAATGGAATCGTACTGCAGCAATCGACGGTCTTATTGCGATGGCGTACGTGAACAATATCCTAGTGGCAGTTTTCGCAGAACAATTTTTTGGTATCCAAACCGCGGTCCTCCCAGCATTATACAATATTCCTTATTATATTGGGATCATAGTTATAAAAAAGTTATATTCAGTACCTGTAAAGCCAGTTATGGATTAAGCGAAACTATAGGAGACGAAGTGTAACTACAAAGAAGCGATCTTCATTAAAAATGCGACACCATCAGCCATGATGTGAAGCACCATGATCGTCAATTTTTATTTCGACATCACCGCTATATTTCGGCTTGATGGCTAATTGTGCTGGAGTATAAATCAAATGTTCCTTCGTAAATGATGAGAGTTCATAGTCATTTGTCATGAACAATGCATAGAATGGACAAGCATCTACAC
>WJXE01000239.1 GCA_009665115.1 Nitrosopumilales archaeon | reverse complement strand
GTTGAATTTTCTTTCTATTTCTATAGGATATACACTTCCTAGCAGAAGTGTAACCTAAGTCTGTAAGTGAATTTGTTACCTATGTGTGTAAGTACAACAATTAGATATCCCAGGAACGTAAGGCCCTCGGTATAGGATAGCAGCAATAATAAGAAAATATATAGAAAATAGACATTAGAATTACAGAACTGTTTCGGCCAAACCTTCGATTATGACGGGCAGATCCTTAGACAAAGCTTGTACGCCTACGACAATCCAACACAAAAAATACTCCTAAGAAGAATATGAAAAATGAAATTATTGGTACAAGAAATGGAGGAAGGTATTCGCTATGCGACACATAGTCACAGCAACTACCAATTAGTGCTGCTCTGTTACTCTTACTCATGCTGTTTTAGGTAATACCCATATTTGGCCGACCATGTTTGGCATGCGCTGAGGAGAGTAGTAATTTATCGTCCCTACCTTATCGGCTATGAAGGACACTGTGTGGATTTGTCCTCTACTCACAGAAAAGCTTCCAACACCATCGACTGTAATGACATAATGTACACCCTGCACGTCTGCGAAATGAAGTGTGACATTGTCACCTTGGTGAACAATTATGGTCGATGGTTCGAAGGTAAATGCTCTGAACTTCCAGGCACCTGTTTTGTCTGGCGGTGTCAATACAAATCCTCCTCCAGTAGGAATAGTCGAGTTTGGATACTTCTCTGGTGGGGCAGGGTCCGGACCGGTTAGAATTCCATGTGTGTTTGCAAAGCCATCAAGATGTACTGTCTTTATCCAGAATGTTCTGGCAATTGGTTGATTGTTTGCATTAGCTGAGACCACAGCATGATTGGTCGTTACATTATAGCTGCTCTGTCCTATGGCTTTCTGTGATATTTGGTTCTGTAAGCCAAATATCATAGAAGCAGATGCAACTACTGCCATAATAGTTGCCGCTGCTATGATTGCTGAGTGTTTCTTTATTGTTTTTGTTTTTTTGTTGTCGTTCAATTTTTTTCGTTAGTTCATTGTAACCTTCTTTTGATTATAAGGATGGAGACGAATTCCGACTTTGGATTCCATCTTTGGATTCCAAAACTGGAATTGAGCATCCCATTTTTATATCTCGTTATTGCTATAACGACCAGCGTATTAATAAAATGGAGCTGCATAAAAATTGATATCGATACAGACTGAAATACTGGTTACTCAGTCTATCGTTTATTTCATTGCAGCTGCCATTCCCATATATCTTACTTTCATAGTAAAGAAAAAGATTGGTAATGATGACAATCACTTCAAGAGATTAACAATAGTACTTGCAAGTTTTGTTCTAATGCAAGGCTTCTACCATCTTGCAGGTTCTTTTGGCTATAAGCTATTAGCAAAAGGAATACTAGAACCGTTGTCGTTTGGTACACTCATTTTCTTTGGAGTATTCTACATTATTGGTAAGACTAGGGCAAAAAATGAAGAGCAAGTTAGAGTGACATAATATGATAGATGTCCAGAGTAATATCAACCTCATTTCCTATGCAGGTGGATTGACTTTAGTTATTCTCTTCACGTCACTGGCTATATTTGGATGGCTTGCAGTCAGATATAGAAATATTAGAAGCTTTGAATATCAAATTTCTGTATTCATCATGGTCTACCTTGTTGGAGAAATACTAGAAGATTACAAAATTCCTTCTCTTTCCACATCATTACCTTATGTTGGTTCACAAATTCATATAGTATCTGCAGTGTTTCTAGCTATGATATTATGGCTTAGATTATACAATGTGCGAAGGAGTGGAAGAAAGATGATTGATAAGATAGACTCAGTAGAAGACGAGAATGTTAATGGTGCTACTTAGAAGATCTAACAAACAAATTCTAGTGGTTCATGCGATCAGTCTACCGTAAGCTTCATTTCGTATAGGCATTTTAGAAAATTTCTGAGCTATTTCGAGATATGTCCAAGGACAGGTTGCCACGACTGACATAATTTCGCTAAAAAGTACCGTTTGAGGATGTATTCATTAGATAAGATGTATAGTTTAAAGTAGTTCTACATGGGAAGAATTCATAATTAGCACTATTAGAAGGAGAGTTTGATGACACGGTTAATGAATTAAATAATTGTCTTTGTATCTACATCTCAGAATTAACCGTGTTAAAGTACAAACTATCTCCTTTTAACAAGATGCTTACCCATACCTAGTACTTGGATAATACTTAGTTTAAGCCTTGTGGTTAACAGCTTGATATAATTTTATTAATCGATAGCTTTGAAACTAGTTGAAAGCCTAAGAATAATCTTTGGCAAACTGAGAGAAGGATTTCGGTTTCCTTCCTATTACTTCCTCAACTGCAGGATATACTTGTGATGCGTATCCTTTTCTATAAAGGACAAACAGCTGTGACATTGTATTGATGAGCCAATCATCCACACCCATATCTTTCATTGCTCGTGACAAAATCCGATGGATTTCTCTGATGTCCGGTCTGTAAAGGTGGACAATAGCGGAAATAACATTTGGTTTACAGACCAGAAGCAAAGTGCGATTTGGAGATATATTAAATCTCTTGTGGGCTTTGAGATGTATAAGATTCAGGAAAAGTCAGGAATATTTATGAAGGCAGTAAATATACATATTGTTGGTTAAGCTGGCTATGAATAGGAATATTTGTATGGACGAACCCCTCTAATTAACAAAGGACTTAGTCAGTCCTGAGCTTAAGTAACTAGAACGAATAAGATCCAACTCTTTTCATCTTGGACCCACATTTTGGACACGCGGTTTCCTTATGTTGTGTTCCACAGGCCATACAATAGTACTTCAATGATGAGCCATTACTAGTGTTAAGCATAGAAGACATTGAGCCACCTATTGCATTCATTCGTTTAAGCATTATCCCTTGCATAAACATATTTAACAAAATGAATACTCCAAATATGACAGCTAAGGATATTGGAAATGGCAAAGATAGAGATCGTAAGACTTATTCCAAAGGATATTCCTAGCCAAACTAATTGGTTAAGTAGGAATTGCTTGTTATTGTTGATACTCATTCTTGACTCACACTCATTAATACTTTTGTTGTACAGCTATTACAAGAATCATCCAAATTCCTTCCAAATCTGTTCTTTAGTTCGCAGATCTTATACCATATCTTACTGGCTAGTTCAAAATGGGTTGATACCTTTAGCTGATTCAATATGATATATAAGAATTGTAGACACAGAAATTGGATATGCAATCCGAGTAGCGCAACCGCAATTGCGGCCGCTGTCATAACAGCAGCAGGTGCTGCCAGTGTCAGAGTTGGTCTTGTTGTTGTTACCGTTGCTGTTGTCGCTGCAGTTTCTTTGTTATTCAATTTTTGTCTACATGTATATCTAGCATTGGCGTGATTATAAGAATAGATACAAATTCCAACGTTGGATTCCACATCTGGATTCCAAAAGTGGAATTGAGCAGCCTATTTTTATATTTAGTTGATACTACACGAATTAGGGCTGACTTAATTGATATGACACAGATTCAGACAAAGATGTGCAAGCACCAAATATCTGAAATGCTTGCTATAGCCGCGATGACCTTGTTACTGATACATATAGCAGATGGATCTATGGAACGTACTATCAAACATGGATTTTTACCAG
>WJXE01000238.1 GCA_009665115.1 Nitrosopumilales archaeon | reverse complement strand
GCTGCCTGATTTGAGCGATTCCGAGGAGATCCAACAAGAGATATAGAAGAGGACAGGGTCGCATAAGTAACCTAACCACTAACGAGGCCATACGTCAAGTCCATTTGTTCTTAGCCAGATTCGGTTGGCACATATGAGGGGTATACTGTTCGGTGCAAAAAAATATGAGCTCTTCTAGAATAAAAGTGTGATTTGATAGAATCAGATTGTTCAGAATTGAAGCTTGCACTGAGGGAGTCCGTAAAGAGGAATCAGTGCAAGGCATTACTACTATCTGGGGGTTTAGACAGCAGCATTCTGGCCGATATCTTGAGACCGAAGCAAACTTTCACTGTTGCATGGGACAATCAGGCGCCAGACCTTCATTACGCTAGGATGGTGGCGCACAAATACAATACGAGTCATACAGAATTAACCCTGAATAATAAAAATAGTCTGTTTCATATCTTACGAGCGGTAATCCGAGGTTTAAAGACGTTTAGTCCCATCGACATTAGAAATTCCTGTGTTGTTTACACAGGGATAATGAACGCAAAAAAACAAGGCTTCTCGGATATAATGACAGGTGACGGCGGCGACGAGTTGTTTGCAGGTTACAACTATCTTAATCGATATTTTATGGATGTAAATAGGTTGGATATTGAACTAAGGAGACTGTGGGATATAATGCATTTCTCTTCAATAAGTCTTGCAAAAACACTCGATATCGAAGTCAAGGCGCCTTTTCTGGACGATATATTTCTCAATTATGCCAAATCCATCGCTCCGGCAAAAAAAATAGGCGAGTTCTCAGGGAAGATGTGGGGTAAATTTATCCTAAGAAAGTGCTTTCTAGGAGAGCTTGGAGGTCAGATAGTGTGGAGACCGAAACTTGCGCAGGAGGAAGGAGCAGCCACCGTCAATTTAAAACATTTTTTGGAAACCCAGTTTAACGACATTGCCTTTCGTTCGAGAGCAGAGCAGGCCCGAGCAGAGGGCGTCATTGTCAAGGATAAGGAGCATCTTTATTATTACGACGTTTTTAGAAGTTATTTTTGCCCCCCATACAAGGAGGATTGTTCTGACGCTCGATGCCCCGGATGTAGCGGCTGTGTATCAGCTAAAACCAATTACTGTAGGACCTGTGGTGCTTTCCCAATCAGCCCAAATTGAACTCTGTGGATGTAGGATCTGTGGATGTCTTTACCTCATTAAATTGACACGTTTTTCACTTGTAACCGCTAATAGCAGTCGCCACGGTGACACAAGTTTGATACACATGTGGATTTTTAGTCTATCTATGATAGTATCCGCAGGTGTCAATTTACATATGTCATTCGGTAACAAATGGATAAAACCACAAGCAGAAAGCGTGGGAAATAAACTCCTCGAAGGCCTAAAGCCACAGCCACCACTTAAGCCGAGGATTGAAGAAGCGCAAAACAAATTACATCTTCAGATTTCGAAACTTGAAACTATATCAGCGAAGATGCAGGAAAAGGATCAGCTGATCTTTAAACGCATTGTTCATTCGGTGCAAAACCATGACTCTCACTATGCGAGAGTATTGTCCAGCGAATTGTCTCAAGTACGGAAGATGAACAAGATGGTAACTTCAGCAAAATTAGCCCTAGAACAAATACAACTGAGATTGAACACGATTACTGAACTAGGTGATGTGGTTGTAACGCTGAGTCCAGCGATGTCAGTAATTAAGGGAATCCAAGGGAGGCTCTCATCGATGATGCCAGAAGCGGATCAATCACTAGGCCAGATCTCAGATTTACTGGGTAATATTATGACAGACTCTGGACATATCCCAACTGCCGAAATAGCCGCAGGAAGCACAGGGCTGAATGAAGATGCAATGAAAATCATCGAAGAAGCAAGTGCAATCGTAGAGGAAAACATGAAAGAAAAGTTTCCAGACTTACCTACAAACACGATGCAGACAAGAAAAACGGAAGCCTCACTTTTTTAGAGCTCACCAAAAATTCTTCCGCCCTTCATTTATTAGTATAGGCAATTACCCTGATCTCTTTTTTTATTCGTGATATTGTAGGATAGCTGTATCCTTTGTCGCGGTAGGACCGTATCATAGCCTTCCAGTTGTTTAGTCGCCACCCTGCCTGAGTATGATTAAGCATGACGGTCTCTTTTTTTACTATGCTTTTGCGACCTGGCATAAGATATCCGCCAGAAATTGCTCTTTCGCGTTTGTACGCAAATCGTAAGCCAAACAAAATCATACCTATAGAAAGCGACTCGAGATAAGTTTGTACTTCTTTCTGTTGTGTTTTCGTTAGCTGTAGCTTAAATGTGAACGGCTTTGAATCCACAGCATCAAGGGACGAGTATCTTGTTAATATATATTTCTAAACTCGAGTTTGGCAATATGTGTCTTTTTATGGACGTTCAAAACCAACCGCAAGTGGGATATTTCGGGAAACGCACAAGCCTTTCTAAATGATTCTTGTGTTTGTGCATGCATCATTAATTAAATAATATTATTTTTTTTCCCAATGATCTCGAAAGAGTCAGCCGCAGCGAGAAGATCAGCCTTAGTGTGCAAGGAGGTCACAGTCAGCCTGAGTCGAGCCTTTCCCTTCCCCACAGTAGGGTACCTAATAGGTTGAACGAAAACACCATCGAGCAGTAACTCGTTAGAAAAATCGATGGCTAATTTTTCATCACCGATCATCACAGGGATAATCTGGCTGGCGCTATTGTTAATCGAAAAGCCTAGATCCGTCAATTTTTTGTAAAAAAATTCAACATTTCTAAATAGCCGATGTTGCAGATTTCCTTTTTTTGCAAAAGGGATGGCTGCCAGGGCCGCTGCAGACAAATGCTCTGGCAACGCGGAGGTATAAATGAATTGACGTGATTTATTGATCAAAAGTTCTCTAACCAACTTAGAGCTTGCGACATATCCACCGAAGCATCCTAACCCCTTGCTCAAACTGCTGACGTTAACATCTATCATCCCTTTAACATCAAAGTACCCCGGTACGCCAGAATAGGAGCCAGGTGAGCCAAATATAAAATCCCCATGAGCATCATCAACTATCATCACAGCATTATACTCCTTCGCAAGGCAACAAATCTTATCTAGGGCGGAAAAGTCACCATCCATACTGAAAACACCCTCAGTAATTACAATCTTATCGCCAGCAGTTGAGCGTAGTAGGATCTCTAGATCTTCTAGATCGTTATGACGGAAAACCTTGATAATTGCACGACTTAGCCTACACGCATCTATTATGCTTGCATGGTTGAGTTCGTCGCTGATTATCGTCGTACACTTGTTGGCGATTGAAGTAATGACCCCCAGATTTGCCATATAGCCATTCGGATAAAGGAGTGATGATTCTGTATCTCTGTGCTTTGCGATTTGCTCTTCGAGCTCTAATAACTTTGGAGCATTTCCTGCTACTAACCTAGAACTGCACTGTGACATATGGCGTAACGAAAATCGAGCTTCTTTAAGGACTAGTGGATTCCTAGATAATCCGAGATAATCATTTGAACACAAATGGATTTTTTCTATGCCATTGACTAATGCTCTAGCTCCGTATACCTCAATCCTATATAGTCTCCTATACAAGTTATATTTTTTGAGCTCAGCGAGTTCATGTTTAATAGTATTAAGTGTGAAGACCAATTTCGTGTATCATCTGC
>WJXE01000237.1 GCA_009665115.1 Nitrosopumilales archaeon | reverse complement strand
ATTCCATACGCGATCAATATTGCACAATCTGCCTGTAAGTTAAGTGCTGCAAAGGTAACTAATTAAGATTAAGATTATCTAGAATTGACGTTACTAAACTTCTACATTATGAAAAATGAACGATTAGTTAGTAATACTGAATAAGATTTTAGAAATTGTGCTACAGGTTCTCTTGAATCTATTTTATCTTCTTTCCATGCTCTTAAATTACGTATGAACATTCTTGCAATTCTTCTACCGAGTTCATGCTCAATGGGAACTTGCGGATCTTCAGGTAAGCTATCCTTGTCTTTAGTCTCAGGAAATTATGCTTGCGACTATTTTCCACGATGAAATCTATCCACAAATTCTTCAATTATTGTTGAAATAATTTTAAGATCTTCAAAGGGAATGTTTTCATTAGCATAGAGTTTTTCCGAGCATCTTTGGGTAATCTCTCCAAGTCTTCTTACTGTTAGATGGACCTGTTTGAGATCCTTTGTTGCATTCAATTTAGAATATCAACATTAGCTTAGCAATTTGCTATTCTATAACCGGTTCTGTTAGTATTCATAATTGTGCGGGTCCTCGAAAGATATACTTCTCAGAAAATCAATTCTACATGATCGTCACTAGCAATGCGAGGAATTGTCTCTAGGTTAGTTTTGTATGCCTAAAGTACAACCTCATAAGATCGGCACTTGGTAACGTTTACAACCAAATATAGCTTCACTGCATGGCACTGCATACGTAGTATTTACTTACTACTGTTTAGGCTGCACAGCATTCTTAGATGACTGCCAATGAAGAGCATGACGATAATAGTAATTATGAATTTGCATATTCCAAAGACTTTCACGTATTTTCAAGTAGCAAACGTCTGTCCAGAGAAACTATCGAAGAGATGAGTAGATTGAGAGGAGAACCTTTTTGGATGAGAGAGTTTAGATTGAGATCCTATGACAAATTCATGAGCAAACCAACTCCAAATTGGGGTTGCGATTTGTCAAAAATTGATTTTCACAATATCTACTGTCATGCAACGACTTCTGAGAAGGGAGGCAAAAAATCGGGGGGGGATAATGTTCCAGAATCCGTTGGAGACATGTCTAGCACATTCGGAACTACAAAAACAGAAAAACGGAAATTCCTAGCAAGGATGGTTATTCAGCGCGAGTCCGAGGCAGTTTATCGCAATATGAGAGAAAACCTTGAAAAGGAGGGTGTAATATTCATTAACATCGAGACTGCAGTCAAAGATTATCCGGAACTTATTGAAAAATATTTTGGAAAGGTAATTCCACCAGAAGACAACAAGTTTGCAGCATTAAATAGTGCTATTTGGTCAGGAGGCTCCTTTATTTACCTTCCTCCTAACGTAAAAAATAAAGTACCAATACATGCTGATTATGAAACTAATGCAGAAAATTCTGGTCAGTTTGAAAGGAACCTCATAATTGCAGATGAAGGTGCAGAACTTCATTATGTTGACGGATGTACTCCACCAGTCCATACTGCCAGCACAGAATCGCTGCATTCTGCAGTTACAGAATTAATTGCAATGAAAAGTGCCAAGATTAGATACGTGAGTATCCAGAACTGGAGTAAGGACGTTTACAACTTGGTAACTAAGAGAGCGTATGCATATGAAGATGCCACGGTTGAGTGGATTGATGGGAATATCGGCGGTAGGTTAACCATGAAGTATCCAAGCGTATATATGCTTGGAAGAAATGCTCACGCAGAAATAGTATCATTCGCTTTCGCCGGTTCTGGTCAGCATCAAGATGTTGGTGCAAAAGCAGTACATTTAGGTCAGAATACGACATCTAAAATTACAAGTAAATCTATTAGCAAATCCTCTGGAAGGACAACACATAGAGGTTTAATACATGTTGGAAAGGGTGCCATAGGTGCAAAAGCAGATCTTCGTTTTGATGCATTGATATTAGATGAAAATTCAAGAACTGACATGTATCCATATTTTAGAGTAAATGAAAAAGATGCAATGGTCTCATATGAAGGAGCAGTGGGAGGAGCCGGAGTAGATCAAATATTTTATCTTATGAGTAGAGGATATTCGGAATCTGATGCCTTATCAATGGTTGTTGAGGGATTCATAGAACCATTCATAAAAGAATTGCCACTGGAATATGCAGTTGAGCTAGATAGATTTGTAAAGCACGAAATGGAACATCCCCCCTTTAATTATCCTGCTAATTTAACATTAATATGAAATTTGTTAATGACTTTAAACACATAGTAGTACTTATCGCTGCGATAACTTTTCTACTTATTGTCATGTTCATAACAATTAGGCAGGTAAAAAGACTCCCGCTGTCTTATACTATACAAACCCTAGATCACCATGAGGAGAGAATTATTCTCCCAGACCTACGACTTGATTTTAGAAGGTATGAAGTTGCTGAAAGTTATGCTCGCTTTTACCGAGACATGTATAGACAACAACGGTACAAATTCAGGGTCATTGGTCTTCGAAAAGAGGATGTTAAAAACAAAAAATACGTTTCTCCGTATGGTCTTTGATCTGTACGAATGCATGTGGTGCTCGGTACTGGTCCACGAAGATAGTCTCATTGTCTCGTATCTGCCTCGCCGTACGATAGATTTTGATTTTATGCTGCTCCTGTTTCTTCTCCTGCTCGTCTTTGTTATTCTTATTAGACTCTTCCCAATCAACTATGATATTCGATATTAGTATGATAATTATCTGCACTTTCTTCTCGTTCCCATAGTGCCCACAAAATACCATTTTTTCTTTCAACTCAGAAAGTGTCTTTTGCAATTCACCCTTATAGTAAGTCGGTTGAGCAAGTCCATTCTCATTATAGACACACACATTCTCATTAGTCCGTTGGAGTTTGGAGATTCCTAGTTTCTTGATCTCGTCGTTGAGTTCGAATTCCATTATTCGTCAGCCTCCTCGTACTCATCACGCCAACCATCCTTGAATGCCTCGTCAAATTCAAACTTGCAAACGATTTGTTCGCGCTTTACTTCGTCTGTTAATTTAAGTGTTATATGATTCGTATGATTACTATTACTAGTCGATGACGATGACATGCTTAAGACCTGCGCTGATTATCGTGAAAATCGGACTGAACGGTTTCTAGTTGTTTCGTCATCATATCGTTGATGCTTAGAGTCATGAGAATATACAATTTACTTTGCGCTTTTAAATATAACGACTATACTTGATCCTAGAGAAGCGAAGGAAGCGATATATTAGGAAGCCATTAACGAAGGAAGGACAAATAACATAGAACATGATCAGACAAGGAAGCTACTTCCCATAATGACATCCGAATCCAAATTGTGAATGAAGTCTGCAAATCTGCACATTGAAAATCACCAAATTCTACAATTGTAATAGGTGTTGAATCCTTACCTAACGATGGAGAACCTTATCATTGCTATTAATGTTATTTTGATGTTGAGCTATTGCTAAGACTGAGGTACCTATGATGATGGTAACGACGACAATATTAATAACAACAGCACATGCTACATTTGCCTCCTCTTTTGATTCTGTCTTTTTCATATCAAATACAAGCCACTTGCATTTCTATGGATTACTACATCCTATGACGTACATTACCATCAGATATTTATGATTACAATGGTATATTACAGATTGGAATATTGTGCATTACACTGCATTCAAACTTATTAAATCTCCATCAC
>WJXE01000236.1 GCA_009665115.1 Nitrosopumilales archaeon | reverse complement strand
CTAGGTGATGGGAACGTAGAGCGGGCCATATCGTGAAAGTGGCATCCGATAACGACAGAATAACGTGCATATGAACCAGAATATACAACATAAATATCTGTCGTGATGATTAGTAATATAGAGGGAAAGAATAGATGGCTCTGGAAGCAAAATGTCCAGAATGTGCACGTAGAGCAGATTTGGACGATGACATGAAAGAGGTAAATTGTAACCATTGCGGATTTCATGCTCTGTATGACGAATATATCGAAATAATGAAAGGCAGAGCGGCCGTTATGGGGGATGACTTTCAAGCAAATTCCGATAGACGACCTTTTTAATTCCCAGCACTATCTGAGATCAACATTACTATCAGAATCAGTTGTGCGATGAGATGGTCTACCAGAAACTTCCCTTGTCTGAGCATGTTAACTCAGCGCCACAATTCTCACATCGAAGATGGCACGGTTGGATACTGGTCATCTTAAATCGACAACGAGGACATTCTACCTCCTTTGCTGAATCGCCCCCGTCGACTTTGGACAACGCTGTTATTCCGTATGACCTCTTTCAATATCCGAATCCCAAAGGTTAATTAAATGCGTTCCGTTCCGTTCTTTCTGATAATAAATTGGCTCACTTCAAGCTTGTCATTTCGGATGCAAGCGGAAAGAGTGTATCACAAGAACTCCGGGACAAGGCAGCCCAGCCGCTGTTGGGATCAAGGATTGGTGACACTCTGGATTCCTCGGTCATAGGTTTGACCCAGGGAAAGATCAGGATAACAGGAGGAAGCGACAAGTCAGGTACGCCGATGCGTCAAGACGTTCATGGAGGAGTAAAGAAATATGTATTACTTTCAAGGGGTGTAGGGATGCAGAATGCCGGTGAAGGCACTAGGATAAGAAAACTGGTTAGAGGGAACACGGTCACTGAAGAAATCTATCAACTGAATTGCAGACTGCTGGAAGGAAGTTTGCAAGAAAAGACTTCAACGGCGACGCCGGGTGGAGACGAATCATCCGATTCTGCTAAAGAAGAAACATTAGTAAAGAAAAAGAGCTAGGGTACCGGTCGTTAGTTTAGGTTAAGTCTGTTCTACATCCGCAGGCCGCACCACTGCCGATGCCGATTAATGACAAGGGTACTGGATTAAACTTTCCCGGGTAATTAACCTTATATCTCTCAACAAATTTAGGATCCACGTTGCACTGGAAGGACACACTGCCCGATTGGTATATCAAAGAATATGGATATCAACCTAATATCAATATAGGTACGGCTGGTCACGTAGACCATGGTAAAACCACTTTAGTAGAAGCTATCACCGGTGTTTGGACCAGTGCGCATAGCGAAGAGTTGAGAAGAGGCATTACAATTAAGGTCGGATACGCGGACGCGGCTTTTTACAAGTGTCCAGAGTGTCCTGCCCCTGTTTGTTACTCCACAAACCCCACTTGTCCAAACTGCGGTAAACAAGGTGAGCTATCCCGTGTTGTAAGTTTCGTTGACTCTCCTGGTCACGAAAGTTTGATGGCAAATATGCTTTCAGGCTCTGCTTTAATGGATGGAGCTATTCTGGTAGTTGCAGCAAATGAAAAAGTTCCTCAGCCGCAGACTAGAGAGCACCTGCTCGCTCTGCAAGTATTGGGCATCCAGCAGATCGTGATAGTTCAAAACAAGGCAGACTTGACGGAGTATGAGGAAGCAGCTGAGAATTATAAACAAATCAAAGGTTTCGTAAATGGAAGTGTTGCAGAAGAGGCTCCAGTAATTCCTGTATCAGCGCAGCACAAACTCAATATCGATGCGTTGATAGAAGCTATCGAAAATAATATCAAAACACCACCAAGGAAGAGAGATGCCAAAGCTGTAATGCATGTTTTGCGATCGTTTGACGTTAACAAACCCGGCATTCCAATAAAACAAGTTAAGGGTGGAGTGATCGGCGGCGCATTAATTCAGGGCGAATTCAAACTGGAAGATGAGATTCAGATTCGTCCCGGTTTTTTGGATGAGAAAAAAGGCAGATACGAGCCAATCAATTCGACCATATCAACACTTGGAACAGGGGCAGGTCTTGTTGAAAAGGTAAAGCCAGGAGGACTCGTTGCTATCGGAACGAAATTGGATCCAACTTTCGTGAAGAGTGATTCCCTTATTGGGTCAGTGGTTGGAAAGCCGGATGCTCTGCCTGATGATGTTGATGACATCTCTGTCGAAGTGCATCTTTTCGATACAGCAGTTGGCACACAAGACATGGTCAAAGTTGAACCCATCAAGGCCAAGGAACCACTCCGTCTAAATATCGGAACTGCTGCGACTCTAGGAACAGTTGTAAGCGTTAAGGATGTTAAGATAGAAGTAAAACTCAGAAAGCCTGTTTGCCTGATGCCTCGTAGCCGAGTTGCGATTAGTAGAAGAATCACAGATAGATGGAGATTGATAGGCGCAGGCGTAGCATTATGAACGAGTGTCGTCTTCCTCTTACTCTTGTGCTTTCAATTAGAAAGGCTTGTTCTGCCCAGCATTGACAGACGTGGATGCATAATGTACCTGAAACATGTATGTTTGTATCGAAGTAATGTCCTGCGTATCGTTTATTCTTCTTCTGGATTACTATTACTATTATTATTACAATTGACATATCTCTGCTTCTCACGATCGCTCGCAAGAGTTTGTTTAAAATATGGATAGCTAAAATATCAAGATGTCAATTCATGGATGTAATTTGTGACACTAGTTTTTTAATCGTCCTTGTTTCGGCTCCGATACAACGCATAGATATGGTTGAGACTGAGCTCGGTAAACTAAATTTTTTGGTTCCTGATATCGTGATTGACGAGTTGAAACACTTGGAGCTAACATCGGGGCCAAAGAAATCCATGATGGCAAAAACGGCGATCGAAATTTCTAATTCGAGAACAAAAATAGTTCGAGTTGCAAAATCTCGACACGTAGACGATGCTATAGTCAACTATGCTATTGACCACAACTGCGCCGCTGCAACCATCGACAGGAATTTGAAGAAAAGGCTTCTTGCAAACAACATCTTAGTACTCACATTAAGCAACAATATACTGAGAGTCATGGGTCCTGTTGTTGAAAAAAAAATATAAAAAATTTTTAAGTAGAGACATTCATTAGAAAAGCAGCGTATATGATAGATTACAACGGTGTAGAGATTTATTGGACCGGCCATGATGGTTATCGAATCATCGGAACTGATGATAAGAATAGAAAGAAGACAGTCTACATTGACCCATTCCAGCTATCAAGCGGGCATCACAACAAAAATGACGCAGACCTAGTTCTCATTTCTCACAATCATTTTGATCATATGAGCCTAGAGGATCTGAGGCATGTTATAAATAAACAAACTACCATAGTTGCCGCGCGGGAATGTATTGAGCAACTAAAACTTCTAGAATTCAAGGAGTCTAAAGGAGTAAAACCCGACGATAAGTTATCTATCCATGACATTCCGCTTGAAATCGTCTACGCGTATAACACGAATAAAAAATTTCATCCGAAAGATGATGGAAAGGTAGGATTTGTTTTTACAATGAATGGTCAGCGAATGTATCATGCCGGCGATACAGACATTATTCCTGAAATGGAATCAGTTAAGCCGGATATTGCGTTCGTGCCTGTATCTGGGACATATGTTATGACAGCAAAGGAGGCTGCGCAAGCAGTAAATGA
>WJXE01000235.1 GCA_009665115.1 Nitrosopumilales archaeon | reverse complement strand
GGCTAGCGGAGTGGTTGTTATAACAGGTAGGCTATTTCCTATTAATCAGCATCATCGAACGATGATCCGGTGTTGTCTATTTTGTAATTAATTGAATCGACATAGTATGCTTTATCCACTAAGGGGCATATTTGATCTACTGCCTGGTTTTTTTCTAAATTATCTTCTTTTTTACTAAGAATGTTGATACTCATAACACTCTCATTGGTTATATAGAACAATGAGGTATAAGAATGTATACTAGACATAATTGTTTGGTAGACTGAACAGACTGTGCTCTACTGAGCAGAGCGATCTAAACGACCAAGTGTGTCGCATGTTACGTTGAACCGAATAATTTAGGAGTTAACCCATTATGACATCTAACAAAAACACGACGATCATGTTCTGAGTCCTATTCTCCAGCATGATTCTTGCTAACAACTGCAACAATGTTACAGCAACACGTGACGCAAGCTGTCCAGTATCATTCTTTTAGCAATATATCATAATGCATAGCATAATCGGGATTTTAGTTTATCATGATTTCGAGTTCGTTTATGTAATCAAGATCACTCGAATCTATGAAAACTCGATGCCACCGTTATCTTCACTAAAAAATAATGAATAATGTGTTTGTTAACATTCATTTCTTCTCCTGCACCTCTTATTAGGAGGGCACATGTACAGGTAACGCACACACCAATCCCTGAAATCAACGTAGATTTTGTCGCCATCAGCAATTCTCAGTTTCCTTACTACGCAGATCTTTTTTATTCGTTAGATAAACCTGATTTTCGTAGATTTGTTTGACTTTTCGAAATGTATCTATATCCGCAATATCCTTGTCTCTACGAATATTCTTTATTCTGGGAAACCGCAATGCAAAACCACTATCATGCCTATCACTTTTCTGAATGCTGTCAAACGCAATCTCTAAAACTACTTGTGGCTTTACTATTATTCCGTAACCACTATCTTTTATCGCAATTGATCTTAAATTTTTTGTCATTTCATATATTTCATCATCATTTAATCCGGAATATGCTTTACCAATTGTTCTTAATTGAACCTCACTATTACTGTCATCTCTTACTGCAAATGTTAATCTGATAACAGACCTGCTCTCTTTCCATGCCCATATTCAGCAATTAAAATGACTGCATCAATAGTATCTAACTCCTTTTTGAGCTTTATCCAATGTCTACCTCTTTTTCCAGGATGGTATTGAGAATCTGGATCTTTAAGTACCAATCCTTCATGGCCAGTATCTCTGCTCTTTTCAAACATTACTATTATTTCTTGTGCCGAATTTACAACCCGGTAGCTTGAGTTAATGATTGGTTTTGTAAAAAGTATGTTTGATAGAATTTCCTTTCTTTCTCTAATGGATTTTCTAATTGTATGTTCTCCATTGAGATACATGATATCATATACTACATATATCAACGGGATTGCTTCTATGATTTGTTCTGTAACGTTCTTTTTGCGAAGCCTTTTTTGTAATTCTTGGAAATGAAGTGGTCTGCCATTTTGAATAGCCATTACTTCTCCATCTAAAATAACATCGATGTCTGATGACGATGACGATAATTTAGTAACTTCTGCGGCATTAGCCAATTCAGGAAACGCATATGTGACATCAGCAAGCTTACGAGAAAACAACCTAATTTGTCCCTTAAATTTGTGCATTTGCGCGCGTATGCCATCATACTTGTATTCACAGATCAGAGGTTTTTGATAATAGTTGATTATCTCTTCTGCAGTAAACATTACATCTGCTAACATATAACTTATAGGTATGAGGGGTTTGATTATTGCAGTAGATAGTATGTTTCTTTTTGCCAAAAGTGCTACTTGAGAAATATCCCCGGAAACAAGCATTGCGTCTCTAACATCTTCAAGTTCTTGATTAAATGCTTTTGAAACTGCAATTTCTACTAGACCTTCAGTCAAACCGATTCTCAGTTCACCGTTGATGATTTTTATCAAATATTTTGCTTCGAGCGGAGAGCCGGTGATAAGTAGCCCTTTCAAAATATTTTTCTTACCCTTACCAGAACCAGAACCTACGGCCTCTGCAACTCTTCCAAATCGGTCATGTATGGATGATAACGTTAAAGCTTCTTGCTTGACAAGTGGAGCCATATGCTTTTTCGATACTGCATATTCTGATAACGCACCCATATCTCCATGTCGTAGGTAGATCTGTTGAATTTGATTTGGATCTAATGAAGCTATTTCAGAAAGTACCTGCATTATTATGCTAAAGCCTATGTTTAGTGTGAATATTGAATCTCGTGGAAATATCCTATTGGAGAAGAACGGAGCAGCAATAGACAAAGATTCATCATTCAAGGAAAAAAGATATTCAGAAAGGATATTTACCTTCATATTTTTACTTGTGGTTGCATGTATTTTTTCACACACGTTCACAAAATATGAAAATTGAGTAAAACTATTACTAGAATGAATTAGAATATACGCCTCATTTATGGAAGTATCATCATTTACGTTATAAAAAGAAAACACTTCAGTGATCTCTTACTCTATTCTCCTATCCTAATTGGCTAATGTATAATGATAAGGATATATGATTTATATCATGTATATGCACTCTTATATGAATTGAAATATTCAGTTAACCAAAACCAGCAGAGAATATTTAGAATATTGAGGTACGTTTAATATAAATGAGGACTATCTGGATTTCGAGGTCATCGGAAACCATACGAGCTCCACTCTTGTAGTTATTTCGGATATATGTGAGCAAAAGAGCTGCGTGTAACGAGTAGTAATGTAATTTTCCTTTTTATTTGAATTAATGAAGTTAGTGCAATACCCGGAAATAACTTGCTGTATAATTTATCATTAGGGGATAGTTCCAGGAAAAGATTAATTCAATCTCCCTTCCTCCCCTCCCCGTCTCCCTGGTGCTTTTCAGTATTAATATAACCGTTAGTAACTTAATTAAGAAAAGACCTTGGTAGATAGTAATCCAAACGACCATGATATTGATTACAACAACGATATTACTGCTGCAAACAGAAAAAAGACCTATGATGATACAAAAGTAATACCCGAAACTTTACCGTCAACATCATTACAAGTAACAGACCTAGAAATTCAGGATATCGAAGGCATTGGTCCTACAACAGCAAAGAAGCTCAAAGAAGCAGGTATTGTATCAGTAATGGATCTGGCAGTAACAAGTGCCGACGAGTTAGCTGTGGACATTAATGCTTCAAAGGAAAGTGCTGCAGCATTCATAATGGCAGCCCAGAAACTTCTTCGAGATTCTCATATTATAGAAAAAGAATTTGTTACGGCAGACGTTGCCCTTGAAAAAAGGAGATCAATGCTTAGATGTTCTACTGGATCTCGAGCCCTTGATGAACTTTTGCTTGGTGGAATAGAAACGCAAGCGGTAACTGAATTTTATGGAGAGTTCGGTTCTGGGAAATCGCAAATATGTCATACCTTATGTGCTACGGCTAGACAACCTACTGAATCAGGTGGAATGGATAGTGGTGTAATTTACATAGACACGGAAGGAACTTTTAGACCTGAAAGAGTAGAACAGATAGCTAGATCCAGACATATACTAAAGAGTGTTGCAGTATGCAAGGTCTACAATAGCTCACATCTCGAACTGATAATCAAAGACCTAGGTAAATATGTCAATGATTTTAATGCTAAACTAGTAATCATTGATGGCATAATCTCTTTACATAGAGCAGAATTTTTGGGAAGAGGTACTTTGGCCGACAGGCAACAAAGACTCAACGGTATGTTGCATAAGATTATAAGGTTAGCAGAGATATTCAACATCGCTGTCGTTATAACAAACCAAGTACAATCCTCTCCAGATACCTTCTTTGGAGATCCTACAAAAGCAGCTGGTGGCAACATAGTAGCACATTCTTCAACCTATAGGGTATATCTTAGAAAATCTGGAGAGAACAGGGTAGCAAAGATGATGGACTCGCCCTATCATCCGTATTCTGATACTAGATTTACCATAAATGAAAAAGGGGCTGACGATATCGAGGAAGAAGGAATATCAAAGAAGAGTGTTGGTGGTAAGAAAGCTAGCTAAACAACAACAGCAACTAATGATTAGCTC
>WJXE01000234.1 GCA_009665115.1 Nitrosopumilales archaeon | reverse complement strand
CCATTATTTTGCCACCCTCAATACCCCTAATCCAAAAAGGGCCAACATAACCAAAAGGAGAATATGTGGTAGTTCCCTATAGGCCACAGGAATCATTATTCTACTACTACTGTCGATTATTTGAAGCAAAAATATCGATTCAACCACTAGAAGCGAAAGAAAGGCAATTGATGTATACAATATCTTTATACTTCCAGTTCTTCTGTAGGTAAGAATCGAGACTACAATAAGAAAAACAGATATTATGATACTGGCCATATGGAGAGAAACGCGGTAAACGAAGAACGGGTGGTCAATATGTGGAAGAATAGCTAATGGTAATAATACGGCAGTTGTCAATGCTGATATTATTAGAAATAGCTTGGGTTTGCTAACCATGACTGCTTGTTTCATACCTCTGGCTGATTGCAAAGCTGGGTATGACCTATAGATAATGAGAGAGTAAATTGGCATAAATATTTTCAACATTGAATGCACAGTCTGATTGGTCATTAAAGGAATAAGAGAAGATGACTATATTATTTTTTTGCAGTTCATAGAATCTATCGTCCTTTCCAATAATAAATGGAATTAGAACAGCACATCCCATATCCCCCGATCAAACACGTCCTATAGAGAAACTTTTAACAAGAGGAATTTTCCTTTAATGAGGAGTCTACCATAATTACATGGTCCAGTGAATTAATTGAGGTACAAGAATGCGACGCTTAATCCACCTCTGTAGTGTATTTGGCACAAAGAATACCGATCGAGCGTATCCAGATTATACGTTAACGCTGTCTGACCGTCTTAATGCACAATATTTTGAAAAATGAAACTGATTGAGTATGGGTTCGTTAGAACTGGATACTTAGAGTATCTCGGTTCTCGATTTGCTTGGCAGTATATCTATCAATCAGCGCTATCCTTCTCTGAACAATATTTGTAGGCCAAAGAAGTAGAAGTCCCTTTTTTGTTTTTGATACGCTTCTCTAAATGTCATGGTATGGTCATATGCAATTCGAACACACAGCAATCCCAACATTTAGTCAACTGTGCCTATACTGTATTAAGCTATTAATTTTTGAAGATGTTTATTGAAACTAAATAATAGTAGTGTTTCAGCCTTAGCAATTGTATTGCTGCTAATATCGTCGTTAGCCATTGTAGCTAATGATACTATCCTTTTAGGTCAAGCCAAGAAGTCATCAACAACAACAAAAGCAGGGAACGCAGGAGTAAGGAGTGGAGGAGTGGGAGGAGGATTTGCAGAGCAACCACCGATAGGAACGGAACCTCTAACTCCTGCTACTGCTAATAATTCTGCGGCCGCCATCGCCATCGCTCACCGGCTAGCAATAACTTCTGTTAATTCCTCCAAATCTAACGGAGGTCCATGTCTACCGCAACTAAATCATTTTATCCTTCCATTAAAAGAAGCTAGATTTACTGTAATAAAACAATGTGTTACGGTAACGGGTAGAGTCGTATGGACAAATTACTTTAACAATGATGGCGACGCTAACTTCAATGTAGTTCTAGACCCTCCATACAAAAATATGTTGGGACCTGGGAGCTACTCTCAGGTGTTTGCTAGTAAATACCCCGGAGGCCCTGCCTTGCATATGGAAACTGTTTGCCAAGGTCCAGTTACAAGTAAGAGTAAAGAAAATGTAGGAGCGTGTGACGGATATAATGGACCAGATTTCCGATCTGTGTTGCCGAAGATAGGGCAGCACGTGATGGTTACGGGAAGATATCTAATTGAGATGCCTGAGATGCCCGGAGGAATTACAGAGCTGCATCCAGTTTATGCAATAAAGATTCTTCCTTAATTTCTTTAGAAGGACATCTCCACGCACACAATTATTCTAGACAATTCATAAAATAGCCGGTTGAACCTACATTAGTCGTGTGTTGTTGTGATTCAATTTATCTTTATTTGTAATTGTAATTGTTGCTCGTATCCATTTCCTTATCTATATAAACACATGAAACTTCTATATTTCATATTTTATATGTAGATGCAGCGTGTGTGTGATAATAAATGGTAAGGATTAGTGTTCAAGCAGCTCATGAGCAGGTGAATCCAATTGATCTATTAGATGATGTAGTAAACATGGATCAAAATGGGATTGAACGATGTTGGACGAGGGATCATTATATGCCATGGTGGAACAGCGGAGCATCTGGAGGCGCTGCATGGCCGTGGCTAGGAGCTGCTTTAGCCAAGACAACGAAAATAGTCATAGGTACCGGAGTAACAGCTCCCATACTTCGATATCATCCTGCAATTGTTGCTCAAGTCTTTGCCACGCTTGGATATATGTTTCCGAATAGAGTATTTCTCGGAATTGGAAGAGGAGAAGCTCTTAATGAAGTAACATCTGGTCATCGATGGCCTTCCAATATTGAAAAATTTCGAAGACTAAAAGAAGCAATACATTTAATTAAGAAACTTTGGATTGAAGACTGGGTTGACTTTAGAGGAGATTATTATTGGGTAAAGGATTCTAGGCTCTATACAAAACCCATAAGGCCCATTCCTCTTTATGTTGCTGGACTTGGCGAACAATCGGCTAGACTCGCTGGCGAAGTGGGAGATGGATTTGTGACCAATGAACTAAATGTTGAGGCGATAAGAAATAAGTTATTGCCAGCAGTAAAGGCTGGCGCTACAAATTCAGGAAAAAATTATGATTCTCTAGATAAAATATTATTTATTCCAGCGTCCTATGATGAAGATAAACAGAAAGCGCTGGAATCAATTAGATTTTGGAGGGGTGCAATGATAAAGGCGTTCTTTGATGTAGATGTTCATGATCCAAGAAAAATTGAAGAGAACGGCCAGATCATTGGCGACGACACATTGGAGAAAATGTTAGTTGTAATATCAAATGCAGAGGAGGGAATAAAGAAACTTCAGAAGTATATAGAACTGGGGTTCACAGAAATTGTTTTAACTAATTCAAGTCCTGAGAGACACCGATTGGTAAAGCTAATTGCAGAAAAAATATCTCCCAATTTTAAATAACTTACGACTACAGTTAACAGCACAAATAGAATTCCCTTTTGAGACCAACGAAGTTTTCTTTATAAAAACAGACGGAAATAATTAGGAGTGATTCAGAATAGGAAATCTATTCTCCCAGATTTCTGGAGCATTTCTGGAACATCTTCCCTGGCCTGGTTATGACCTTTGCTAGATCTCTCTAGACATTTTGCGGCCGGTTCTTCTACGCCAATCTTTTTCCCTTAAATCCGTATTTTGTGAATCTGATACGGGTTGTGGCTTAGGCTCAGATCTGGGTTCTTCTCCCATTTGACCGCTAGTAGCGTCATTTAATGCTTGATCTCGTTTTAGTGGATTCTTTTTTTCCACACTCATATAGTCTTCTAATGGTGAATATTGTTAATAACAATTTGTTCATAATTATATAGCTAAGAAGTACTTTACACTGTATTATGTTATTGAGAATAATGTGTTCATGAAGCCCTTTACCTCTAGCAATAAGGACTGACAAGTTAATTCTAAGACAGATAGTATTCCTTGCTCTGCAACAAACAATTCATTTCGGTGAACATGTACCTCTTTGCAGCAGTTGGCTTAATCATCGCCGACTGATTGCAGAGTGCAACGCAGTGTGGTGTCCAATTGATACAGTAAAGTTCCTTTATGCGGAAATCATCGGTCGCCTAACTACTAACTACTAATACAACCACAGCCACTTATCTAC
>WJXE01000233.1 GCA_009665115.1 Nitrosopumilales archaeon | reverse complement strand
CGTATACGGAGGCAAACTCAAAGATGGCCTGCGTCTTGAGCAGAGGACCTTCCCCATTCAGCCATTTACAACCATATTTTGCCGAATCATGGTGTAAATACGAACTATCAAGTCATACCCGGTCATCGACGATATGGGCATCGGAGGGAGTATTCACTGCTTATACTATTGTTTCATGGTTGTCCTTTCGTTGACTAGTTTGTACAAGTCAGGCGTTTCAAAGAGTGCCTCTGAAATCGATCCCTTCATCTATCGATGTTATTTATCGTATACCTGCCGCCTCCTTTCATGATGTTATTGACCGTATACCTGTTCCGATCCTCCCATCCGTGACCGTTACCTTGTAGCCCTACCATAAACCTCGTTATTTTTTGTGCATCGCTGGGGGGACCTCTACAAAAACTAGGTCGTGTAACTAGTTAACTGCGCATCAGAGCGTGGACCCCTCTATGCTTCAATCGAGTATTCCTTGATCCATCTGTCCGTGTATCGCCTCAGGTTTTGTAACACCACGATTCTCGATATTTCACTCTCGTCCATGATTGAGTAGTCGTGCAGCTTAAAACACATCTGCTCGGAAAAAGACCTAATCTCCTTCATTTCAAGCATGTTCTCCGCCTCAAGTCGCTGCGTAGACATTCCTATATGCATATAGGATTTCAATTCGATAAAGTGTGGGTTTCCCTGTTGCATCATTTCGGCGAATTCGTCAATAAATTTCGTGGCGTCATTATATTGTCTGATAAGTGTCATTCTGAGTACCGTTCTTGTATTTGCAGTTGAGAGAAATCTTAGACTTTTCCACCATCTTTCCCATGCGTCTCGATGACGGGGACGGTTCACGAGGTAAAACATTCTCTTGTTTGAAGCATTCGTGGATAAATATATCTGAGTAGGGAGAGAATCCTCATCTGCCAGCCTCTGAAGCATTTCCGGCTCCTGACCATTGGTTACGAGAAAAATCGATTTGGTTGCAGGCAATCTTCTAAGGTATTTAATCAATTGAGGTAGTTTGGGATACATTGTAGGTTCGCCGGACAACGATATTGCATAATGTACAGGAAAAAGCGACTCGTCGAGCTTTTTCCTGTCATTTTTTTCATGACCGTAAAACCCGTTGATCAATTTTTTCCGTTCAGCCATTAAATGTTCAACAATAACGTCGGGCTCGTCAACCAACTCCGGCGGCATTTGAAGTGTATCGTAGAATTCAGTCGGACGCCAACAATACACGCATCGATTCTCACAATTCATGGCAGTTGGAGTCATTTCCATGCACCTGTGGGTCGAGATGCCATAGAATTTGTGCTTATAACAGTTACCTGCATTTGCAAAAGATTTTTTCGTCCAATGACACAACTCGACGGCCGAATGGTTGTATACCCCGTATTTTGCCTTTTGCAGCCTCGATTTCACCGCGGGACTGATTTGTATGAGGCTATCTTGTGTAACGTGTGAAGCATGTTCGTCCGAGCAGCTCATCTAATTTTGTTCAAAAGGAAATGAATTTAAAGCTTCCATTAGCATCACGACTCTTGTTAGCTGGTTATTCAAAATATAAGCTTCCTACACTATTTTTGTAGCGTTGGAAGACAGTTAGAGGAGCACTGAGAACCTTGACGGTTAGTACTCAAGAAATAATGAAAATCAGCCTTAATCTGGTAAACTGGAAAAAAATCCCTTACGATAGCATAATTCACGTAGCTGGTAGAAATATCAAAAAAGTGTTAATTACAGTAGACGTCTCTGCAGCAGAGCCGATGTTGGCGAGGAGTCTCGGATGCGACGCAGTTATTGCACATCATCCAATAGGAATTTCCGCTCTGAGATTTTCTAAAGTCTTTAGCAGACATGTCGATTTTATGGTCCAAATGGGCGTACCAAAACGTGAGGCCTGGTTAGCCGTACAAGAGCTGAAAAAAAAATTTGATTTAAGAGCTCATGCCAACATTTACAACGATGTTGTGGATACTGCGAAAATGTTGAAGATGCCACTTGTAAACATTCATCAACCCTGCGATGAATATATGCGAAATGAAATTCTCAACAAGCTAAATTCTGGAAGAACTAGATACGTTTCTGACATGATCCGTTCAATTGAAGAGATTCCTGAATTCAGAAACGCATCAACCAGGATAAAACTCGTTCATGGTAACGTTAGAAATGAAACAGGTCGCTGGATTCTAGTCTTAGCTGCAGGAACCAATGGTGGATATCCAATCGCAAAATTGTACTACGAATATGGGATTTCTACTGTCATATACCTACATATAGACCACAACGATGCAAAAAAAATTCATGACGAAAAGTTAAACGGGAATCTTGTTGTTTTGGGTCATCTCGCAGGGGATTCAATAGGATTAAATGCGCTAGCAGATAGGCTGGAAACATTCGATGTGGAAACTCTCAGACTCGGATTGGTTCCGCGTCTCATTTAAAATAGAAATATTTAGAATTGCATTTTAGATAGCCCCGATAGAAAATGACGAATCCTCTAACAATTATATACAGTGATTTCGAAAGGAGCAGCTGTTGGCCTTCGTAGTATAGCCTGGTTAGTATAGGCGGCTGTGGACGGCTTGTCTTCGACGGAGACCGCTCGAGGAGGGTTCAAATCCCTCCGAAGGCCCCTCTAGTGCTTCAATTACGTCCGCCTTCTATTGTTCTCAATGGCAGATATAGCCATCGGACTGCTAACGCTTCGCAGCACAGAATCGGTCATAGACAGTCGGGTCAACTAGAAGCCAGCCATAGTGATCCACATCGTGCACGTAACGAATTTCCCTAAGATTTGGCTTCAGCTTTTTCGTTCTTAGTGACAACAGGAACCCCGCTCGGGCAGTCATGCCAATTCTCTTCGACTGTGTAGTCAACTCTTCACCCCTGGGAAGCAAGAGTCGATAGCTAAATTCGAGGGCCTCATTCTTAACGGCGTAAGATTGCACCATTTTTTTGATGGCCTCGGGGATATCTGAAATTTCTTTTATTTCAATCGTCTCTAGGACAGGAAAATCTGCGTAAAAGGATTTAGACGGCTCCAATCAGGCGAAAAATGTTAGCTCTGCAATAAAATTTTTGGGATCATAATGCCTTTTGCTGTCGCGATGGGAAAGATAAAACTAAGGGAACCTTCTTTTGGATGACCAGAAGGTTCCTCTACCAGCGTTTCGCCACTGGATATAGTCCAGAAGTATCTGCTTGTGATCAAATGCTAGTCGCGTGGAGTCTATATCATTTAGCGGCACCCATTGAACTTCAATGGAATCGTCGTTGGCCCTGGCAACGCCATTGACGACTATTGCTACCCACACTACAGTCAGCACATGTCCCCTTGGATCCCTATTCGGATCTGAATAAACCCCAAGTATTTCTATGGGCTCTATAGTTAACGATGTCTCCTCCCACGTTTCACGTTTGGCCGCCTCTTCAACGAGTTCTCCTTCATTTACAAAACCCCCCGGCAACGACAGATGATCCTTGAATGGATCATTTTTCCTCTTTATCAATAAGATATTGGATTCTTGCTGGAGGATAATATCGACTGTAGGCACTGGATTTCGATAGTTCTTCATCGGTTAGGATGATTAGCTTAATCAATCAAATTATTTGAGTCTTGTGCGTGGTGACGATATAGAATTGTCGATTTTTCTCAGGAGTGCCGGAGGCGGGACTCGAGCCCGCGACCTTTCGATTATGAGTCGAACGCTCTGACCAAGCTGAGCTACCCCGGCAAGCTCAGCAG
>WJXE01000232.1 GCA_009665115.1 Nitrosopumilales archaeon | reverse complement strand
ATGCGGTTCATGTTATTGGTGTGCATCATACCTAAGCTTACGCGGCAGAGTTGAGACATGTCCTTCATGTATGAATGGTAAAGTAGAATCGATGCCAATAAACATTTCATTATAATGCAATAAGTGGAGTTACAGAGTTCAGAAAAAAACTAAACTAACACGCACAGAGCGAGTTCTCATTTAATGCAAAGATCAATAATGTGTTCTGTATGTAATAAAGCTCAGACGATCATAACAGATCCTCAGTCCGGTGAGATCATTTGTGGTAGTTGTGGTTTAGTGGTATTAGATAAAATTCCAGTAAGGGGCCCTGAATGGGGTACTTTCATAGCTGATGGCAGAACGGGTCTTCCCAGTTCCCTAGCTCGATATGATATGGGACTTTCCACAATAATTGGATGGACCAATAAAGATTCTAGTGGACATAGATTGGACAATGCTATGCATTCTAGAATGAAAAAACTAAGGACATGGGACTCTAGGATTCATTTGCATACTAGTGTAGAAAAAAGTCTTAAACAGGCTTTCAATGAACTTGATAGCTTAAAAGATAAGCTTGGATTGTCAGATGTCATAGTCGAGAAAACTGCGTACATCTATAGAAAAGCTGAGGAAAGAGCACTACTGCGTGGAAGAGCAATATCCTCTATACTAGCTGCTGCAGTATATATCGCATGTAGAGAAATCGGAATGCCAAGGACATTAAATGAAATTGCTGCAAGTTCCAATATCAAACTAAGAACCCTTGCAATGGATTATAGGCTACTTGTAAAAAAACTTGACCTTAAAATCCCATTGGTCGATCCTATTATCTGTATTGCTAAAATAGCAAACAAAGCGAATTTGACTGAAAAGACTAAACGCCAAGCAATGGGCATTATGCACGATGTTATCAGAAGAGAAATATCTGCTGGGAAACGTCCAATGGCACTTGCAGCATCTGTAATTTTTTTATCAGCTATGAATACTGGAGAAAATAAAACTCAGAGAGATATCGCACGAGCAGCAGGAGTATCAGAATTCGCCCTCCGAATTAGAATTCAGGATTTGAAGAATCGTCTTGATTAAATAGCACACGAACATTTTTTGTTATTTCCTATTCGTTTTTCTTTGTCAAGTATATACTCAACCCGTTAGCTAACGTACATTAATAGGAGTAGATGGATTCTAAGACTTCAACTACTATCCTTGAACTATTGAGCATAATAGTGTATCTAGGGCATCCGATAATGTCAACGTATGCAGAAAATTCAAACCAGATGTAACACTAGAATAAACATTAACCGTCTTTTATTTTTTTTAAATCATTCTGTAAGATTTCAATTGTTTTTGGTATCTCTTTTTCGGCACAGGAAAGACAGATCTGCTGTAAAGATAAGGGATATGTAAAGTACTTTTGATTTAGTGGGATATCCTTCTTATATGATACACATTTCTTCATTTTGTAAGGATCAGTATTCTTGATTATCAATCGAAATAAGAAAAATCGGGTAATTTATAAATATAATCCCTAAAGGCTCTGTACTCCTCTTCGTCGGATGGGTCTATTTTGTCGTTGTTGTGGGATTCGTTCATCTTGCAATAATCCAATAACCATGTTAACTGTGTTCTAAGATAATCCAGCATTTCATAATTCATTGATTGTAATTCCGCAACCGCTCCTCATGGCGTCTAGTAGAGTCATGGATATCACAACCTAAGCGGGCAATGGTATTCGTGGTCTGCTTCCATCGCTGATTCTCTTGATGCAACTATCACTAAAGACGATACTTGAAACTCAAATTCACTTCAGAAGCGACAGTTACTTAGGCTTGATCCTCGATTCCCCACAAAATATTATCTAACAGACCAGCAATTAGAAATATTGTAACTGTAGCCACTTGCTATTCCATTCCTTAAAAAATCTGGAATCTGACCCGGCTTAAGTAATCCTGTATTTGCAGCTCCATATGATAAATTTCTTGGGAATTATCTATCTTAGCTACAATCGATCCGATAGAAGTTGGTTTCCTTATGGATTCAATCCGAAAACTGATTTCTCGCAAGATAGTGTTTCAAAGTTGAGGCCCAAGTCCTTTGCATACTGATACGATCTTATAATTTCTTCTTCAGTAGGAGATCGTGCAAGTTCGCTGTAACGCTCAAGATATTTTGGCGAGCTGGAATCGCATAGATTATCTGGATAATACTGATCCATGATATTGATTGGAACCTCTGGCATATTCCTGGCAATCAAATTTAGGACTGGTTTGGTACAACATTCCACATGATTCGGCATTATCAGATGACGTACGACAAAGTCCTCTCCCCATTCGTGAATAAGTCTAAGATTGTTAGTTACGGTATCCCAGTACCAAGGATTTCTAGACAAATCTAGAGCACATTTGCCAGGTCCAAACTTGAAGTCGGGAAGCCACACATCGATGAGCGAACGGAGAACACACATCGTCTCCTTGCTCATAAAGAAGTTTGAATTCCAAAGCTGCGGGCTATTGAACAGTCGTTGCTTGTAGAATGCATATTCTGAATTCATGCGCAGAACTAATTTACTTCGGTTTTACAGTTACTCAATTTGAGAAAATAAACATCAATTCATTATGTGCAGCCTTCCATTTTTTGTATATAATAACCTCTTGATGTAATGTCCCTTTCAACTACAGGTTGAGCTTCCTGGATATGGCAAAATTGGCATTCTTCCTGAGTCATTATTTGGCCGCCCTGACCCACGCTCTCAAGATACTGCTTACCATACTCTATTGCCTTTTCATGTTGTGTATTTTCTTCGACAATAACATCAAAATGCATAGTCTTCCCGTCCTTTTTCTCTACATATGTATCATAAACTGCGCATTGCATAGTCTACGTTTTCGACAAAAGATTATTTAATTCTTCCTTACTATAATTATAAACAACGATAATTGAAAGAATCTAGAATCAAGAGGTGTTAACAGAGGTTAGAAATGGAAAGTTCAAAGTTGATAACTTTCGCCAACGAGTTCACACATTCCTAAAATATTTTCCAATAATCAAGGTCTTCATTTTTATATTCATATGACGCATATGTAATGAGGTGGGAAAGGGGAGATGGTCATTTGGACCATGTAATTATCACATATGAAATACAGAGATAGAACAGAAATGATTACTCTTATTTTAACGTCAGCTAGTAGAATGAATGGTGTTCTTAAAACAAAAATAATGTATGAGGCGTTTCTGTCTTTTTCCCAACTAAAGGAGTATGTAGCGCTTCTATTGAGAAATGGCTTGCTAGAGCATGATGAGCTTAAGAAAACTTATAAAACTACAGAAAAAGGGTTGCGCTTATTAAAAATATGCAATAGGATTAATGAGATGGTTGACGCCAAAAAACCGAACAAAGACGAGAAAATAGTGTAATAGTATAGATATTTCTTATACTGCAGTAGCGATTCAAGGTTTTGTTATTACAGTATAATAATATCAGATCGAAGGGCTATTGTCTGGAGACATTCTAAGGTAGTATATGTCTAGTCAGGTAGATGATCATCTGTGAAAGACGCAGAACGGATGCAGACATTCATATACTTGAATCGGTTTGTCATTAACATAGCTTAACACTTTACTCCTCGTTACAATAATGCAAAATTCAATTGTATGCTCAACTTGTAAAAAAGATCAGACGAAGACACCGGTGAGATAGTTTGTAGTAAATGTGGTCTAGTAATTTCTGATAAAATTCAAGACACCAGGCAAGAATGGCGTGATTTTCTGAATACTGAAGAAG
>WJXE01000231.1 GCA_009665115.1 Nitrosopumilales archaeon | reverse complement strand
TGATAACACGGCTGTGTAATGATATTATCTTTTGTGATTGTGCTCAATATTTATCCTAGATCCATCTTAGCATTAATGTAATAAAGTTAATGAGTAAGTAATGTGTATAATATCTAAATTTGGGTACTTTCTCTTCGATTTCAGAGATTGGCGAGACTGATAATCACAATATTTTTCCTTACAATTAAAAGAGTGGGGAGATAAGTGAATGCATCTGAACAACACACCCACATTTTGTCAGCATGTTTCCAGTAATATATGCAGCCTTTATGTAAGAACTAGTTTCTTGCTGATTGCCTAAGTTCCCAATTTTGTACCATTGGAAAACAAATGAAGCCAAATATGACCCTTTTCGGTGCATCTAATCAAAATTCCCCTATAAGGTTTTTTTGTTATTAGGCCGTAATTCTTCAATTGAGTATGCAGAATGAGATGGTTTCATCGAAGTCATTGCCGAAGGTTCTAAGTGCAATTGCTGATGCCAAATCCTGGCTTATTTTCCAATCTATCGCTCCTGGGTTTGTCGAAAGTGATGTTCTTCTAGAGAAAACAAATCTTAGCCGTAAACAGTACTATTCGAGAATCTCCGCGATAATAGATGCAGGCCTGGTGACGAGAAAGAATAAAAAATACTGTTTGACCTCATTAGGTAAAATCGTTTACGGATTACAAATAACAACCCAAAACGCACTCAATAATTACTGGAAGCTCAGGGCGATTGACTCCTTTGACGATGTTTCAGAACGAGAGCAAGAACAAGCGATAGAAAACTTGATTGATGATGAGAATCTGCGAGAATTGCTCGCAAAAAAATGTTATGATATTTCAACAAGTAACGTAGTAGAAGGTTCGTCATGTATTCATCAGCAAGCTGAGGAAAGGACTCATGGTAACATTATGATGGTAGAAGACGAACCAGATGTTCTTTTTGCATTCAAAACTATCTTGATATCCGAAGGGTATAACGTCGATACATTTGCAGACTCGTTTGAAGCATTAAAGCACTTTGTCAAATTAAATCGTCCATACTACGATCTAGTGATACTCGATATAAGGATGAGTGGCATGAACGGGATCCAGTTGTATCAAAAGCTAAAACGTATAGATGATCACGTGCGTGTTACATTCGTATCAGCACTTGATGCGGCGGAGGAGTTAATCAGCATCCTGCCAGATTTAAATCCCTCTCATATCATTAGAAAACCAATAGCTGCCCGGGATTTTATAAATGTAATAAAAAAAGCGGTTCCTTACGTGCCAATGAAAGTTACAAATGATAGTGGGTGAGATTATCTATCAGTATCTAGGGGATGATGGATCTACTAGTGTACAGCGTATCCACGAAATGACAATCAAATCAAATGACCATGCCGGGAATTTCTCCTTCATAGGTAACTAATTTTTATTTTTGTCCGAGGATTGCTATATGGATCTAACACCTTTTGAATCTTGTAGGATTATAGGTATTGGCAAATTCTGTAGCAAAAATTCTTATTAAAGTTGGTAATGAAAAGACCCTATCTCTCTTTAAAACTATAGTGACTGCAGAACAAAACACTGATAGCCGCGATCTCAGGGAGAAATTGAAATTGACGCGTAAGCAGTGTTACACAATCTTATCGGGTTTGGTTGAAGCTGGCTTGGTAAAAAGAAAAATCAATACTAGACACTATTTTGTTACTGCGTTAGGCAGAATAGTCTACGATAGTATTTCTAGAATTGAAATCGCGTACAGTAATCACATTCCACTTAAGGCGATTGATTCAATTAATATGTCTGACGAAGTCCCGAAAAAAGAACGTATCGAGATTATTAGTGAACTGATAAAGAATGAGGAAATCAGACGAATTTACCTCCAAGCGAGGCCATATTTCGCGAATCAAAAATAGCCTACAAAGAGAAAGAAAGACAAACATATGTAATTCTATCAAATTGTAGATAACTGAATGATTAATTCTAATAAATTACTATATAACTCAACCAATTGAGTTATTTTATGAAAATATGACAGTTGTAAGGATTAAGGCAACTCAGGCGTTTCGTGAAATTAAATTATCCATTGTTACCTTTTGCGATCTCATGAACATTATTTAGAAAGTTACGAGGGATAAACGATAGTTGACTGCTTGTCCAGCTGCCAGTACATCTACCCGCTACATATGATTTGTTAATGCATCTTTTTTTATATCTACATCGCTATAATGAAAATCATTGAATAGTGTCATGAGCCTCTATGGTTTACTTTTTTTGGAGCCTTCTTGTTATCGGGAAATTAGATAGTAGTAGTTTTTAGTAAGGTAAATCATCATCAAAACTATAGCTTCAAATACGATAAGTCAAATATATATGTGCAACAATAAATAGTTATATAAGAACAAGATTGGCATGAAAAGACTGAAAATATCGCCTTCTTTAGGTCTGTCAGCACTACGGAAAATGGTACTTATCTTACCTGTGGTTTTTGTCTGGGCAGTGATGGTGAATAGCGCCTCTACCTTGGTATACGCTCAGTTTCTTCAGCAGCCTCCAACGACGACATTCCAACAACCTGTGAATCCATTCCCAGTGACTCCATTCCAACAACCTAGTACAACGTTTCCATCACAATCTGGAGGACCTGGGACAGGATTCTTACCTCCATCAGCAACGACATTTCCACCATCAGTATTCCCTCCTACGAGTTCTTTTCTACCTTCAACCTCATTTGCGATTCCTACAGGATCTCTTTCACCCTGGTTTCCATCAGTACCAGCTATATCCTGTGGTGGCACATTCTCATTTACAGTAATAGGACAAGTTTCAGACCACAAAGGAGTAGATAGTGGCAATGGAAAACAGAGAATTGCCATACAGATTAATTCGGCTGGCGGCATAGATCTTAGCCAACAATCAATTAAAGGAAAAATATTTGTAGGTCAGCACAATATTGATACTAATCAGGGAAATAACTTTAATATCAAAAATGTCTTCAATAATTGCCAAGGATTAACCTTTAGCAGATGACAATAAAACCTATAGAAAAGACCTTGGTCATCTCTTGCCTGAAAGTTAGTTAAACACTAAATTCATCTTATGATATTATTGCTGCCGAGATGGTTTCCTCACCATTACAGTGGACAAGAAAATCGATAGTTATAGAATAATCTCGGTCTTGGTCGAGGTGGTCGCGTTTCATATAATTGAGAGACCTTCTTTGGGGTCATCGGCTGATGCTTACACTAATCTAACACGAGTGAGGCTATGAAATTATTATCGTAATCATACAGTCATTTTATCGCCAGCTTTAAATGAGCAGATAAAAAAATTGACTTTGATTGTCAAATCTATATGTCAACTTAACAAGAAAGTAATTGGCCCACCTATTATGAAGTCGTACTATTCGATGTAACTACTTGGCAGTTATTGAATGTATCCTTAACAAGAAAGTCAATTCCAGTATCTTTATCACTCTTCTTATCTATCCACATTTTTCCTGCTACCGTATTATTTCCATAAACGGATGTAATCTGTAAACTAATCTGGTGGTAGCCACTCTTTTTGTAATGTTGGGAACCGAGGGATGCCAAACCATCTATTGTAAGCTGGAAGGTGCCAGGGCATGAAGAAGCCGGTAATGATGGAAACCATGAACGGTATTTTGGCGGTAATAGTTGTTCCTGTTGTTGTAGGGGCTGTTGTTGTTGCTGGAACCAAGATTGTTGTTGTAGGGGCTGTTGTTGTAGGGGCTGTTGTTGTAGGGGCTGTTGTTGTAGGGGCTGTTGTTGTA
>WJXE01000024.1 GCA_009665115.1 Nitrosopumilales archaeon | reverse complement strand
GAGTAATCTTGTAATCTACTCCTTATACGAAGATATGGGTGACTTAACGAGTTGCCTTGGATTCCTTTACAAGTTTATTTAACTCTTCATCTTTACAAGAAGACCTCATCTGCATTGTCGTGACTGATTTAGGTGGTTTTGATTAAAGCACCTTCATTTGCAATCAGCCAGTGAATCTTCTAGACATCTCTCGTAGTCCAACGCTAGTTAGATACGTTACAAGTATTACTTTGTTTAAATACAAAAAAGCCAAAATACATACATATATCAAGCTTTAGCATTTTTGCAACAATCAATTATCTTTTTCATGAATAGCAGGTATGATCTCAATAAAGGTGGTTGATGATAAGAGAAAGAACTATTTCATCCATTCAATTTTTAGCAACCTGTAAAAGGTAAACTCGCATTTCATATTACAATGTCATATCCTGAAGATATTTTCTCCAGAATGTATTCGAGAGATAATCATCCTGAACTGCTATATCCAAAAAAAGAAGAGGTTTCTTCGATAGAAGAAGAAAGACAATATGAAGAGGTTGTGCAGACCAACGTCTTTAACGTCATGCTAAATAGAAGGTCTCAGAGAAAATTTGAAAATAAGGCTGTAGAAGATTGGAAAATCGAGATGATATTGGCTGCAGCTGATACTGCTCCCACGGCTGGAGGTTTTCAGGGGTTTGAAATTTTTCATGTGGATAGCTCAGAAATTAAAGTAAAACTTGTTGAGGCCGCAAATAAACAACCTTACGTTAATGCCCCACTCGTTCTGGTTTTCTGTATGAATTCTGAGAGGGTAAAAATGAACTTTCCTCCAAATATCCTTAAGAAATTCTCTTTGCAGGATGCAACTTTAGCTGCAGCATATTCTCAGCTGGCAGCACATGCTCTAGGTCTGAGTTCAATATGGATAGGAATGATAAATGAGGATGAAGTAATGGAAGCTTTAGGAACGAACCTTGTTCCGGCGACTATTCTATGTTTGGGTTATCCACAGAAGATGCTTCAACCTAAGCCAAAGAGAAGTTTAATAGAATTAATCCACACTATTTGATTGAGAAGAGGAATAAGAGCTCAAAATCAAAATAAACAATGTTGTTGCAGAGTTCTAATCCTCTGATCCAACATTATTTTTCAATTAATGGCCCAAGGTACATATAATATCTTCATAGTCATCCTAAAAGAGTCAGTCTCTTACATTCTGTATGACTTTATTCTAACTTGTAGCCCAATAAATAGAGATCTTCTTTTCCTCGTCACGATACACATGAACGCATTTGACAGACATAAAATGAACTTTACTGCTGTGTGTGAAGTTGTAATGAGGATTCGATGAAACCTGGACTACTAATGTCCACCATAATCAGAATGGACATAAAATAAAAGTTACCAAATTCTGGATTACAGGCAGGAGATGAAATAAGAAGGATACAAACAAAATTAGACCATTAATGTTTAACCTTTCCTTATTCCGCTAAACGAGGCATTAAGTATTATTCTCCTCGTGATTTTGATTATCTCATAAATTGCATTTCTAAGATCGCTGGCAACATTGCCGAGCGTCCTCACTATTACACCAGAATTATACGGCAGGATCGACGCACCTCCTGAAATTTGCGTAAACTTATACAACCCAGAATTTATCTCATCCTTCAATTCTTTAACATAATCTGCCTTTGTAAGTATGTACGTACTTCCTACGACATCAAAAGTGTCCAATATCCCGAGTGTCTTCAAGTTGCGTTTTTTAGGCTCCAATATGGCAACATCAATGAACCTTAGTGTATCCTTCTGATTCTTTGCTAATGCCTTCATGTAACAAATATCATATTGAAATGATTCTCCGCTTGCAACCCTCCCAGGGACTATTATTTCAGAATAGATCATTGTCCCATTATCATGAACTTTCAAATTAACCGTCTGATAGAAACGTGAATCTCGGTATGGAATTATTTGATCGGGAACAAATTCGAGGTAGGACCCTTCATCAACAAAAACATTTACGATCTGTGTGGCATAATTTCTCTCCATTCTGTATACCCTCGTTGCTCCCTGGGTAGTTATATGAGCGCAAGCCTTATTTTTCAATACTATATCCATCCTGTATCTGTCACCCTGCAGTATTCCCCCAGAAGGAGACATTATGTGGATATAAGCCATAGAAGGCAGTGACTCCTCCAAATAAAGTGCTCTTTGAGTGAAAAGTGGAACTTTAGAATACTGTTCTTTGATAACAGTCTTTCCTCTTTCTTGATCTTGCTCTAATAATAAAGTCAGAGCACCGATCTTGCCTGCTCTTCCCACCTGCAGCTGTTTCAGCTCTGATCCGTATGCCTGTACCTCCGGCGGAATATCATCTGGGGTGTAAAACTCTAGGCTACTCATTAATACTATCTACGTATCCTATCTCTTTACAACCTTTGGAGGGGCCTCGAAAAGAACATCTCTTATTATGTGCTCTGTTACTTCCTCAGTTCCCTGGCCGTCTTTGCAGTTCACAAACACATAAGGTTTACCGCCTCGGATAATCTTGGCATCTCTTTCCATCACACTGAGGTCTGCGCCAACGTAAGGAGCAACATCAATCTTATTTATGACTAAGAGATCACAGCTCTCTATCCCGAGACCTCTTTTTCTTGGATATTTGTCACCACCCGAGACATCTATGATATAAATAAAGTAATCGGCTAGCGCAGGGCTAAAAGTGGTGGTAATATTGTCACCCCCACTCTCAATTAAGATTAAATCGAGATCCCTATGCTTTGATTCCATCTCCTCTACGACCGAGATATTCATTGACGGATCTTCTCGTACGGCTGTATGAGGACATCCTCCAGTTGCAAGCCCTACTACCAAATCCTCAGACATCAAACCCCTTTCCGTCGCAAGATTTCGTCTCATCCGCTCAGCGTCTTCCCTTGAGACCACATCATTTGAGACTATCCCGGCTCTGTAACCTCTGGATGATAATCTAGGAACCACCTGCTCTATCAACATAGTCTTTCCTGAACCAACAGGCCCACCAATACCTAATCTAGGGATTCTCTTAGAGCTCATAAAAGAGAATATCTTCCCAATCAAGTAATAAACATTTTTGACGACATTCTTTCGTGTGCTATTTGGAGTATATCTATATCCGGAGCAAACTGCCACATGCTAGTTAATGGTCTGTCAATATTCTTTTCTACAGTCTCTGATATACTAGGTTTTAACTCGTGAATGATTCTTTGTCCATCAAAATGCTGTAACACGCCCAGTCTTAGTGCCGCTCCCACCATGCTTACGCTGAAACCATAAAGCATCATAAGACCAGTTATTGCTTCTTGATATCCATTCAATATTCTGTTATCAGTTCTGAACGAGCTCACACATCTTAGTACCTGCGTTCCAGATCTGGTCGAAGCATTCCTTACTTCCTCAATGAGCTTCATCGAGAATATCATATTATCCACTTCTACTAGTTTCTGCAAATCGTTTCTTTGTATATGTTCATACGAGTTCCCAAGCGCACTACAATCAGCAGGGCCTATTTGATGTTCCAAATACACTTTTATCAGATCGCGCAATTGATCCGCATCTGTAATCTTCCTATTACTGTAGTATAAAGCCTCCAAACCACCGGATGTTGTATACATACCACTTGGAAAAAAAGAATCAGATAGCTGCAACATGCTTATTTCCTCTATGCTTGCATTATGGATGTTCATGTATTTCTATCCCATCTTCCGGTTCGAACACCATCGTTGTCTTTTTGATATCCAGATGTTCATTAATTGGTTCGAAGAGCTTCTTGAACATCTCCAGTTCGGTATCTGCTTGAATTGGAAAGTATATTTTGTTTCCCTCTAATTTTATTGGTCGATGCAGATTACCTATAGTATGACCGACCCTAACAGGTACTTCGACACTATCGTCTTCGTGCATGTTATCTCTGATCCCTATCATAATCACGTCCTCCGGTTCTATCCCAACAACAACCATTTTGTTTTCTGTTATAATTATAACATCGCCATTTTTAAGCCAAGTGCCTGGTGGAAGGGTCAGAGCGACATCTGTCCCCTTGTCCGAGAGTTTTCTCATTCTTACTCGTTGAGATTCTAATCTGCTAATTTTAATTGTCTCACAAACTTTTCTCGCAGTCATTTCATCACACTTTGCTTTGAGTTTCTTATCTCTGTTGATATTTCCGAGTACTGAATCCACTGTGATCAATTTCTATTGTATTTTGTCCTTTTCTTTCGTCTTCCTCGATTCGTGGCTTTTCTTTACTGCTTCAATCATATCAAACAATCTTTGTGTGTAGTCAACATGACCATAATGTCTAAGAGTTGATCTATCGACCCTCGCAACAACAAGTCCCTGATCACCAATTTTTACTTTGGCGTTAATCTCAAACTTTTCAGCAATAACACATGTTGTAACCTTATGGTCTGGATAATCAAGGTTAAGGTGTGATGCAGGATCAATCAAGCCCGACATTGATTCGATTCTGCCGGCCAAAATCACCACATGTCTTACCTTTGAAGGATCGGTTACGGCCAAGTTTTCATCAACATTAGATTCTTCAACACAGTGTCGAATCAACATTTTTTCAAATCATCTCCTTGTCTCTGATAGAGCCTGTTGGCTAAGATCCTCTGCTGCTAGGTTTCTATCAATTCGCAAAACAGATTTAGCAATCTCTCCAGCAGCCTCAAGAGCCATGGTCTTAACCAGCAATGGATCAAGCACACCCATCTTCCACATGTCTACTGGATCACCTGAATCGATATCTATACCAAACGTATCTGGAGAAGCTTTTGCCGCCATAACTTTTTCAAGTCCATTGTAGCCAGCATTTGTAAGTATTTGACGCATGATGCTCTCAAGGGCTGACGTCACAACATCAAGACCAACCTGTTCCAGGCCCTTCAATCTTAGGTTTTTTACCTTCTCAATAACATGCAATTCTGCAGCCCCTCCGCCAGCAACAACACCCTTATTCAGAGCTGCTTCTGCAGCATTTACCCCATCTATGGCAGCCCTCCATCGCTCAAGAGATGTTTCCTTGGTCGTACCAGAAACTATCATCGTAGCCATATTCCCGCGTGACCCATTATCTATGTAAATTACTCCATTATCCTCATCTTCGTAGATATGATCTGCTCTGCCTAAAATATCTGATTTTTTTAGATCATCCATCATCCTAACAGGTTTAGCACCAGTATAACGGGATAAGTATTCTATCTCTTCGATAGAGATACGTACAGCAAACACTTTGTTTGCTACAAGTAGGTTTTCTATAACCTGATCTACCTCACCCGATGCTATCAAAATAGCGTTCGCACCGGTTGCTAGCAGAGAGTTAACTATGTCCTTTGATTTGGCGACCCTGTCATTTTCCATATTCAGAATTTCTTCGTACTTACTATTTTCCTTCACCCAAGCTTCTTTAACAGGCTTCAAATCCAATCTTGCGATCATAACTCTTGCCTCATTTATCTCTAAAGGCATCTCAGGATCCATCCTTTTTCTCTCGAGAACTATACCGTTGACAAGTCTATCTTCCATGGTAGTCCTTCGAAGAACTATTATCGTCTTATCAAAGTCGTACGAGCCATTATACAACGCATTCTTTCCAACAGATCTCAATGCCGAAATCACAAGCAAAGAGAGCTTTCGTCCGTCCAGCTTTGATGACAAAGATGTCTTAACTACCTGTTCTAGCGCAATCTCATTCAGGGAGATCTTCTTTGCTTCTTTTTCGAGTAACTGACAAGCTTCTTTGACCCCGCCTTCTATTCCTTCGACAACTTTTGTTGGGTGAACTCCAAGTTCCTTTACGAGCCTTTTGCCCTCCTTTATCATTTCCGCTGCCATGACGACAGCCGTTGTCGTTCCATCACCAACCAATTGCTCCTGCCTCTCTGCTATCTCTACAATCATTCTTGCAACTGGATGTATTGCCCTCAGAGAAAGCAAAATTGTTACACCATCATTTGATATGTGCCTGTTCATAGCTTGATCTATCAGAAGCTTATCCAATCCCTTAGGACCCAAAGTTGTTCTGACGGTATCTGCTACGGCCATCACTGCATTGGAATTGGATTCCAAGGCGTTGAATTCTACGTTCTCGGCCATGGGTCTCCATACACCGTAATTAGGATTTGACATTAGGTACCACTATATTGTGTAAAGACCGTAGACAAAAATAAAGGTATATGATAGACTACCCAAAAAAAAGAAAGAATTTTAGCCTATATTCCTTTACTCGCTCTGCATCTATCACTGCCTAAGCCATAAAGTACCTTTGTGCTAAAGAGAGTTCTTTTGCTGGTTCGACGGTTGCAATTTTTCCATCCAACGTTACTTCATATGTCTCCGGATCTATTTTTATCTCTGGAGTCTTGTCGTTCCACATCATATCCTTCTTACCAATATTCCTACAATTCTTTACTGGCAAAACCACTTTCTCAAGCCCTAGTTGTTGTGGTACTCCTAGTCGCACGGCGGCCTTGGACGTAAATGTAAAGCAAGTCTTCTTTACTGCCTTTCCTAGTGCTCCGAACATCGGTCTGTAGAAGACTGGTTCAGGAGTTGGAAGCGATGCGTTGGGATCTCCCATAATTGACCATGCAATGAATCCTCCCTTGAACACCATCTTTGGCTTTGCTGGGAAGAATGCCGTTGGATACATCACAATGTCTGCATACTTGCCAACCTCTAGCGAACCAAGATGGTCGGCTACACCATGTGTTATTGCGGGATTTATCGTCGTTTTTGCAATGTACCTTTTTGCTCTGAAATTATCATTGTCTCCAGTTTCCTCTTTCAGTTTGCCCTTCATCTTCTTCATTTTGTCCGCCGTCTGCCAAGCACGAATTACAACTTCACCGATTCTGCCCATCGCTTGGCTATCAGACGAATACATGCTCAAAACACCCTCATCATGTAAAACATCTTCGGCAGCTATGGTTTCAGCTCTAATTCTGGACTCTGCAAAATGGACATCCTCAGGCACAGCAGGATTAAGATGATGACAGAACATTACCATGTCAAGGTGTTCGTCTAATGTATTTACTGTATATGGTCTAGTCGGGGTTGTTGAAGAGGGCAGTGCGAATTGTTCACCCGCAATCTTCATGATATCAGGTGCATGACCGCCACCGGCACCTTCTGTATGATAAGTGTGTACTGCTCTACCATCAATTGCATTTATCGTGTCCTCAACGTACGCGCATTCATTAATTGAATCTGTATGAATGGCCACTTGAATGTCAGTAGCATCTGCTGCCTTCAAAGATGCATCTAGCACTGCAGCAGTAGTACCCCAGTCCTCATGGTCTTTAAGACCACATGCCCCTGCTTCTATCTGCTCCATCAGTGTTGCCAACGATGGATGAGAGTCATTGCCTTTACCCAAGAATCCATAATTCATGGGTATATCTTCTACGCTCTCCATCATTCTACTTATGTTAAAGACACCAGGCGTACAGGTAGTTGCATTAGTCCCATCTGCCGGACCAGTTCCTCCTCCAATCATACTGCAGATGCCGCCACTGATGGCATCCATGTACTGCTGCGGTGATATCATGTGTATATGAGTATCAAAGTGTCCTGGCGTGCAGATAGTGTGCTCACCTGCAGTAGCTTCTGTGCATGCCGAAAAAACCATATTGCGATCCACTTTGTCCATCGTATAGGGATTACCTGATTTTCCAATTCCAGCAATCTTGCCGTCCTTTATGCCGATGTCAGCCTTGACTATTCCAAGTACCGGATCGACGATGACGGCGTTTGTAATTAGAAGGTCAAGAGCTCCATTCGCATTTGTAATGCCTGGTGTCTGTGCTATCCCATCTCTTAAGGTCTTTCCTCCACCAAAGACGCATTCATCTCCTGGTGTTATCAGGTCTTTCTCCACTTCTATGAGAAGATCGGAGTCTCCAACCCTTACTTTGTCTTCGGTTGTTGGGCCATACAGGTCAGTGTAATGCTTTCGCGTTAATTTAAGAACCATTTCTTATCCCCTCTCATCTTACGCCCCTTTGTAGCCTTGTCTCTTGGCCATATCAAACGCTGCGTTCCTCACCGCCGATGAAGCCAACCCTCCCATTGTTAAAGCGTTAAATCCGTAAACAATGCGATGGCCGCCAATTTCACAGAGATCTACTTCTTTTGAATCTCCCGGTTCAAATCTTACTGAAGTCCCAGCCGGTATGTTCAGCCTGTAACCATATGCTTTCTGCCTTGGGAAGTCGAGTGCTTTATTTACTTCAAAGAAGTGAGTATGCGAACCTATTTGAGAAGGTCTGTCACCAGTGTTCTTGACAGTAATCTTTATAGTGTTTCTATTTTCGTTGCAAATAACTGGCTTCGATGAGAGTATGTATTCACCCGGTATCAATTTGCTACTAACCTCCTTTCCTGTTGGTTTTTTTGCAATTGGAGTTTTAGTTTTACCTTTTACTCTCGTTTTTGACTTACTAACCATTGCCTATTGCACCGCCTATTGAACCGGGTCATGCACTGTCACGAGTTTGGTGCCATCCGGAAACGTGGCCTCTACTTGCACTGTGTGTATCATATCTTGTATGCCGGGCATTACGTCAGCCTTCTTCAATATTTCTCTTGCCGATTTCATTAATCCGGCTACGGTCTTCCCTTCTCGAGCCCCTTCTACAACATGATTAGCTATGTAAGCAACTGATTCAGGATAATTCAGTTTTATTCCCCTCTTTTTTCGATCTTCTGCTATCTTTGCTGCTGTCCAAATCATCATCTTATCAATTTCCCTCGGTGTTAACATCATTTTCCTTTTACCTCGAGCTATAGCGAAAGGCCGAATAATTTAAACTTCAAGATATTAGAGTATATAAATGGGATTTTAGTCTATTATTAGACTATCATCTTTCCTCCGCTTTTCGTTAGGCTGAAGAAGATGCTTGAGTGCAGTCGACTAAGTACTTATCTTGAAGCAGAGAGGTTTAATGGAAGCACAACAACACTCGACCAAAAATGGATTTCATCACAAGTTCCGTTCTTTCTCACTGGGATCGCAAAATTGTCCATCTTGTTTGACGTCTTGACTGTAAGAAAGTTTGCCCTTATCATAGTGCTTAGCATATTGCGCACCACACGGAGCGCCAAAAAGGATAGCCATTCCTGCACCTATCAGTCCTGACAATACCATCATTGCACCAGCCGTTTGTGATGCCAAAATCACAACTGCGAGTATCAGAATTCCATTGATCAGAGAACTGAACAAAGGAACCTCAGATATGCCGTTGAACAGAGTATAGAAAAAGTCTAATCCCGGATTTCCAGTCGAAAAATTTGCGGCTCCTTCTAATACACCGAGGCCAAGCATTTGTTGACGACTTACGAGGAATATAGATTGTTTAGGTAGGTAAGTAAATTATATTGATTTGTAGTTTTGCTTCCCAACTTAGTCGACATCGACTAATTTTTTATCATGTCACCGCGCGCAACTTCACAGCAGTAATACTATGAATAATCCAATTCGTCATGATGGTAGACAAAGATTTGCCGTCTGCGGACAGAGCTAGCTATAAAGGACAAAACTATTTTGTCTTTTCCTTGTGGTCATCTGCTAGAGTAGAGGGAGTCTGGACGGCTCTATTCCGAGTCACAAAAGAATACCCAAACGTGCCAGAAATAATTATCACTGCTAACACCGGACCTGTTAACGGAGATAAGATATTCGTTTTGGTTATGACAGAGTATGATTCTATTGCTGCAATTGTCAAGGCGAGTCCGCTCAATGCGTATGCCATATACGTAAAGCCTTTGGTATTAAATATTCTAGAAAATGCTGAACGAAGGACCACACTATCTAATGTATCAACTGGGATCATACCCAGAGCAAAAAATCCAGCAAGAATAAGTGCTACTTGTACTCCAAGCGTTGCTGACGCTGCAACTGTTAATGTTAATGCTGATATTTGAGTAGCAGTATCAAATCCTAATCCGAATACTAGGCCCGTGATCAGCGCAGAACCAAAGGGTCCGAAAATATGAGTCCTAGCTACCACTTTGCTAGCAAGAATAGCTGAGCCAGTCTTACCCCATCTTTTCATTGAATAGATATTGATTGCTCCAATTGTTGCTAAAGCAATCGCTCCTATCACACCTCCCCAGAATGAAAGCTGGTCTACTTTGCCACTCGTTGTGCTGCCTATTGTATATATTATGAGAAGCATTTCACCTAATACCGATGTCATATGACCTATACTGAAGCCAGTACCTACCCACCGAGCTTTTTTCCTTGCATTGTGTAATCTTACAAGATTATCTATTGCAGTAATGTGGTCAACATCAAGTGCATGGCGCATTCCAAACAAAAGCATTGCCGGGATTGATACGGCGATGAATGCCTTTAGATCTCCTACCATTAGGAGGTTCTCCTGCTAAATACCATCAGTGTTACTAATTTATCTAAAAGTAATACTTAAATATTTTAACCTTGTTATTTCGTCGACGTAGGCATGATTCTAGCTCACGTAATATGAAACTTTTGACTATTAAACTAATGAAACGAAGTTGATCTTTATACTCTTTTCCGCGATTCTTTGAAAGAGAATTTGCAAGCTCCTTGGAAGTACTAGAAGCCATAACCGGCCTGGAGTATGTGAATAATGAAATATTGTACCTATCAGACTCGACATTCATGAAACCGAAGAAGCTGCTGATGTTGATTGTGTGTCAGCCCTCTTCACCGAGAATTGCTCCGTCGAAAATCCCACTGTGCTATTCCAAGGCAAAGAGCAACTACGCAAACTGACATCCTGCCTGTCTATCATGTTGAAGAAGCACAACGCCCGCCACGTGAACTTCAGCCTCAAAATGACTGCCGAAGAAGCTCCTCGAGTTCGGAGTCAAGGCAGCTTTTTCATGATTATTTATGAAATCAATCCAAAATCATTGCTACCGGATCCAATAATGATATTTTGAGAAAGGAGAACGGTCTGTGGAAGTTCTCTCAACGGAAGATCGAATTCAAAACGGGGCGAGAGATTTACAACGTTCTACAGTCTTGGGAGATTGTTTTTGTTCGCACTCACAAATCTGATTTCGCTACTTGTACTGTCCCTATGTACTCAGTTTGTGAATCTAGAAGGATTGCCGTATTATTGCTTGATAGTCAGTGATCACTTCTGCAATATTTTCTACAATCTCCATAATGGCTCTCACCAACAATAATTTTGGGATATAGTCTTTCACATAAGTTACGACAAACCATAGCATTCTAGGAAAGGCGGAACACTATTCAATGCCTTTGCAGCCTCACGCAGACAAACTAGAAAAGTGTCACGCATTCGTTAGCTAAAGAGAAGGCCCCTATTTTATTGCTGATGGATGCGCTTTACCGAAATACGCTTTAACATTTGGCCTGTATAGATAATATACTATGACCACATTGATTGCTATCCCAATTATACCACCAATGATTCCTGAAAGAACTGTATTGACGTTATTGCTGTTACTGCCAATAAGAGATGCATTAAACACAGTGCCGGAGGTAGTTGAAATTATTTGAACTGCAATTCCTATGCAAAGCAGTATTATTGTTATAGTCCATGCCCACCCTTTTCCTTTTAGTAACCCGTAAAACATTGCAAGGTAACCTATACCGATTACTACCAATACACTGCCTATTGCAGCTGAAATAACACCAAAGAATTGCGTTAGACCATGAGAATTATTAGCTGCTGTATTAGCTGTATGTGGAGCAACTGAGATTAAAGTCTCTACTGCTATCAAGGACACTGCACCTAACAGGAGAATGATACCTCCAATTATCGTCAGAATGGCTATTATTGTAACGCCTAAAGGTCTATGCTTTTGCATGATGTGATTTATTACAGCAATAATTACATTTACTTGGAATATAATACTGTTAGATGAACTTCTTACATTACTGATTAAACAAAATTAACTCTAGATGGTAATCGTTTTTGTTGTGATCTCAGAATATATGGATCTACGAACTTATATTTGTCACTTAACTCTATGGTGAATTCGCATCATTTAGCTTCCAGCGTTCGCCATCTCCTTGTCGCTTTAGCACGGAAGAATTCTACAAGTGAGCAATAGCCTTACTCCCTTTAAGGGAGTCTCGTAACTGAGTAGTGATGGCTGGGTCGAGTTCAACACGATGACCTGGGACGAGGCGCATTTTCCACTGTCTGCCAATAATTGCTAGAACAAGTATACCTTCCCTCCATGCAAACGGTTCCCCTATACAGGCTCCAGTTCCTCCATATGACCCAAGGGATTTTGAAGTCTTTTTGAATAATTGCGGCAGTGGTTAATCTCCAATATTTGTGTTAAAAATCAGTGTTTGTATTTACATATGATCAACCTAAAATCTTGATGGTCGGATGTATTCTAGATGTGTAATGCATTTAGAATAGTAGTCGTAAAGAAGCTGAAAAATGAGGGGTTATTACTACAATAACAAGTGACCATTTCCATCCCTGGTGGCATAACGGTGGATATGGTAATTTTACATGGGTTTGGCTAGCAGCCGCTGCTGAACGAACAAAGATACAGTTTGTAAGAGACAATTCATTTTAGAAACAGCTTAAATAAGTAGGATTAGGTTCTGTAGAATGACTCGTGACTAATCACAAGCCTCCTAGTTGGTTTCGTTCCTTACAAATCGGAATTGGCATAATAGCCCTCATATTATCATCGGTGGTGATTATCATTGGATATCCGACCCTATCTCTAGATATAATAAACATATTTGTTTCGATCATCCTATTGACCGTAGGCGTTGAAAGGGTTGCCTCTGGTTTAATGCTACCAGCCATAACAAGACAGTCGATAGGTATCACAAAAATTGGCCGTTATATAAGTATAGGCATGGGAACTATTGCAACAACATTTGCAATTATCGCTCTGAGTTCCCCTCAATTTGCGTCCACAAAGAATTTTACGTTATTATCACTTTCTATAAGTGTGATCTTTAATGGTTTCGGTAAGATTGTACAAGGTGTATTAGAGAGACGTTACTCAGTACCGGTAAGGGTATTCCTTATATCCCTAGGCATTCTTAGCCTAGGTGTAGCAATTCTTGTTGGACATGCAGAACAATTTGGGACGATTTTTCTTACTCGCATTCTATCTCTAGTTCTCATTCTCTACGGGATGCAAATGATTTTTTTCGGAATTATGGGGAAGTCAGCATTGCAAAAAATTTTGAAAAAATAGTTTGCAGCTAGTGAAATAATACCAATGAGTACTACCCTTCTTAAACTTAGGCCATCTTGCTGTTTGAGATCTCCTCCTCCTTTGATTGCATCTCCTAATTCTAAACCTATTAAGTCAAGTCTAGGTATAACGTCTTGAAAGTTCTGGCTTTCCTTTTGCTATTATCTTCGTTGTGGTTGGAAAACTTCAATGGGTGTTCTAAACAATAAGAATCATTATCGACTCTTTAGCCTTCCATATACCCAAAATCCTACGCCGACTATTATGGCTAAGACTATCAGACCCACAAAAATTCCAGCAATCAGCTTTATGAGAAAAACTATTACTGCAATTATTACGATCAGAGCTATTATTGCGACGATTATCTCTACAATTGCTTTTCCTAAACCCATAGCTGCGCTAGCTTTCGGTACTAAGCAGTTAAATAAATGTCTTGGGATAACACCAGAGTCTGTTGCTGTAAGGTATTTATCGCAAGGTGAGCTTATTTCTATTGCTGTATCGCATTCGTAGTCCTTGAGCAGGCATAATGATGATTTTGGTTTTCATACATGCAATTAGGCTAATGAATACAATACAGGGGCTGTGACTACATCTTGCCGGCTTCATAATGGCTCCGAACAACAATAATTTTGGAATAGAGTCTCTCACATCCATTGTCTCCCAAGACTGTTAATCTATCTGATTTTTGTTCGACAAAATATTATAGATAAATCTTCGAGAATTGTGTATTCTTATTAATTCTAATTTATTAGGTACAATACCGTATTACACCAATGCTAACCAGCGTTAGTAGAAGAAGAGTGGAGATACCCGTAGAATATGTTATCTGGTTGGTTGTTTGATTGTTATGCATTAGCTGACAAATTGGTGTTTTGGATAAAGCAACATAATGGCACTACTGTAAGACTAGAGGATACAACTTGGAGTGCTTCGATTTATGTTGCATCAGATGATAAATCTGATCTTTATTCAATATTGAATACCAATGATGAAAAGATCATTTCTTTGATTAAAGATCATGAATTCATATCGCGTTACGAGAAAATTACAGATTGCAGAAAACATGAAATATTAAAATTAACACTTTCGGACCCAACAAAAGCACCAATTCTGGCACGAGGAATTGAAAAATTATGTGCTAAGGGCAATATCTTCGACAAATTACGTTTCTACAATGTGGACTTACCTCCTGAACAATCTTACTTTTATGAACATGATATTTTTCCACTTGCATTTTCTAAGGTTGGCAATAATAATTATAACCGTCATCATGGCTCTAAACTAAGCTGGGTTCTCAAAGATAATGTTTGGTCAACAGACTACAAAGTACCAGATTTTAGAAGCATCTACTTGAAAGTAAAATTGAGGAAAGAGAGGAAGATACAAAGATATAGTGATAGAATTAGCTCGATAATATTATCTAAAAACAACAAACAAGACGAAGGGTTTTCTCAATCTATTGAAATTGAAAGTGAATCTGAAGTAGATATCATTGAAGAGCTTAAAACGGAAATAACAAAGAAGATTGATCCAGATTTTATATTTACAGATGATGGCGATTCATTTACATTTCCTTATCTAATTCATAGAGCTGAACAAAATGGTACAGCATTAATTCTGGGAAGAGAACCAACAATATCATTGAAGAGAAATCACAAAGACGGTACATCTTATTTTTCATATGGAAAAATATACTTTAAACCAACTACTGTCAGGTTATTTGGTAGAATACATTTTGATACCAACAACTCATTTATTTTGAACGATTCTGGATTAGAAGGTTTATACGAAATTACAAGAATTTGCAGAATGTCACTACATACAGCTGCTAGAGCTTCCATAGGAAAGTGTTTGAGTAGCTTGCAGTCTTATTATGCCACACAAAAAGAGATTTTAATACCTTGGAAGCCAGCGTTGGCAGAACACTTTAAGACCTTTGAGGATCTGCTCGTCGCAGATAGAGGTGGATTTATCTTTGAACCTGAAAGAGGAGTACATGAACAGGTTGCTGAATTTGACTTTGTTTCGCTTTATCCAAATATTATGTTAAAAAAGAATTTATCCGCTGAGACTCTACTTTGTGATTGCTGTTGTCAAGATTCTAGAATGAGAGTACCAGAGTTAGATTATCATATCTGCGAAAAGAAAATCGGAATTATTCCAACATCTTTGAAGATTGTATTAGATAAGCGTGAAAAATACAAGGAGTTAAAAAATAATGCTACTTCTAATCCTAAATTAAAAGCCATTTATAACGCACGACAGTCCTCTTTAAAATGGATACTAGTAACTTCATTTGGATATCTTGGATTTAATAATGCGAAATTTGGAAGAATTGATGCCCATATCGCGGTATGTGCATTTGATAGACAAATTCTTTTACAAACTGTAAAGCTAGCTGAAAAATATGGATTTACAGTTCTTCATGGTATTGTGGATTCAATATGGCTGAAGAAGAGAGATGGTCTAGCTACTACGGTCGGTACACCAACGACAGTATCACCAGAATACCATGATAATTATTTCAAACTAAAGGACGTACTAGAACAAAAAGTGGGCTTCGCTATATCGTTTGAAGGAATATACAAATGGATTGTATTTTTAAACTCTAAAATAAACTGCCAATTGTCGGTGGCAAACCGTTATTTCGGAGCATTTGAAGATGGCAGCTTAAAAATAAGGGGAATAGAAGCAAGAAGACATGATACTCCTCCTATTTTCTATAAATGCCAAAATGAAATTTTAGAATTAATGGCTATAGGAAACGATTTCAAGGAGGTAAGAAAATCAATACCTGCTGTTAAAGGCATTTTTCATAAGTATGCTAGACTTCTTAAAGAAAATAAAGTTCCATTTGAAGAATTAATTTTTACCAAACGAATTTCCAAGAATTCTGACGAATATTCAGATAGAAACACTATTGAGAATAGTGCAATAATGAACCTAAGTTATGAGGGAAGGTCTCTTAAAGCAGGAGAGGCTTTGCAATATATCATAGTTGATTATTATCAAAAGCACTCATCCAAACTAGAGAAAAGAGCTATACCTACTGAGTTAATCTTTGATGACAAGACTACTAATGGTGTCAATTATGACATACAAAGATATACAGAGTTACTTGCAGATACTTGCAATTCAGTTACTAAGCCGTTTGGCTTGACATTGCTAGCTCATAAGTAGCAAGTAGCAAGTATGAAGCTACTCATATTAGATGAGTTTCCAAATGCTAGCGATTGAAGAGGTTTTGTAAGATTCTCGGCTATCCTAAAACTGCAGTATCATTAATAGGATCTCTGCCTATTACGTTTGCATTGTATTGATTTCCATCAATAAAACTGACGTCAACAATAAAAAGACTCTTGTAAATTGTGTTAAAGATCTGTATAGGATGGGTTTTACATCGCCAGTATCAGGTAACCACAGTGTTAGAGTACAAAACAAAAAATGGATGTGGATAACTCCTTCAGGAGTTCCACGTTACAATTTGCAAGAGGAAGATTTGGTCAAAGTACAGTTAGAAACTGGAAAGACTCTTGGCAGAGTGAAACCAAGTATAGAATGGCATATGCATGTATCTATCTACAAAAAGTTAGGAAAAGTAAATGCAATTGTACATACTCATAGTCCATATACACTTGGGATTGCTATATCTGGAATAGATAAGTTCCAACACATAATAGAAGAAGCCAAGATAGTAGTAGGAAATCCTGTTATAATACAAAATAAACCTTCAGGATCAACAGAATTAGCAAACATGGTTTCCGAAGCATTTGGACAGGGCGGTGAGAAGATGAGAGCAGTTATAATTAAAAATCACGGAGTTGTAGCTGTTGGAAGCAATATTCATCAAGCACGTGCAGTTGTCGAAGCACTTGAAGAATGGGCTAAAATATTGACAATATCAAAAATTTTTGGTGGGCCGAAATATGTACTTGATAACAAGTAGGATATCCTAGGTCTATCAGGTGGCATATGGAGGCCGACGACAAATCCGTCAACCACCAACTCAAATTCCTCGTTCACGAATACTATAGAGTCCACAGAGCGTTCTTGAATTTATGCAAGCCAGACGGGATCATTCTTATTATGATTT
>WJXE01000230.1 GCA_009665115.1 Nitrosopumilales archaeon | reverse complement strand
CATCTACAGAAAAGCCCGTGAAAGAGGATTAGGACGGGGAAGGGAGACATCAGCAGGCATTAGCCGCTGCTCCCTATCTAGCATGCAGAGAACAAGGAACACCAAATGAGAGTTCCACAATTAGCAACATCAAACGCAAAACAATATCACGGCAGTATTAGTGTTAGCGCGGATGTAATGGTCACCGATACGATCCATCTTGTCGATCACGTCATACCTATAACCTCTGTTAAGGATGGAATAATGTTCTACCAAGGCAACAAGACTACCTGGATAACGGACTTCACATCACCAGACTACTTGACTGTCGGCACGCCGATAACAGATAGTCTGTAAGATGTGATTGATGGTGATGAAGTTCCAGGTATTGGTTTTGTATCTTCACCGTAAGTCTTTTTTCTTCAGTCATAGTAGCACTGATCATAGCCAGCACCTCCGTCATTTGGATAAAGTTATTAAGAGACCGGAGAGGAAGAGCCTGTGGCTGTTACGCAGACCAGCGATTATGGGTGGATGAATATAGCGTAAGAACTAAACACTTTCTCTCAGCTATATGACCTAAAGGTCATTGAAAAATATTATTGTATCATATAAAATATTGATAGTTTTAGGATATTTTCTATTAAAAGCGTTTCTCGAGTGAGGTGATTAGCCTCGCCTCCATGAAAGAGTATTTCTTGGCGTGATATTTGCCTGTAACACAGTCTAAAGATCATGGTTCGCTGATCACCTAGGATTAACAAGATAGGCTAACTCTATTCACCATACATATAAAATAAAATTTTATATGATTCTGGAGTATGCCTTTATGAACATATTGGTAAAAGCAGTACAACGATGTAAGCATTGTGATGTTGATGCTTATTATACACTGTCAATTGAAGACTTCAACTCAGATGATATATCGGTTATTGAATTATGTCTAAAATGTGCAAAGAAGGAACTCACGAAGATTATTGATGATTTTCCGTCCATAAAAGCGCTTAAAATGGAACCTGCATCGTTACCATGTCAGTAGTACTAATTTATCATAATCCTAGTTTTAAGTGAAAGATACCCTAATGGGATCTAACAACGATACCATCATTCCCTTCAGTTACTGACCTTTCTTATAGTCCAGAAAGTCTATCCCTCAGAAAATACCCTAAGGTACCATTACTCATTGGCGTCCAAAATCGGACTAGGAACGTATATGAACGTATCACAGTCCCTTTGGACAATGCTCAACTCCTCTTGGTAACGACTTAAGTAGATCTTGACCACGGAAATACCCATTCTTAAATTAGTTCAATACTAGAAATGTAAAAATCTGCCGTACGTGTGATTCATTCGAAAATGACTCACAACATTACTTGCACTACTAATTTTGCAACCTCAGTAATAGATGGATTGTGTGAGTTGAGGACTACTATCCCGTAGATCCTCTAGATTGGTAGCCATTTTGTATTTCATATGCTTTTTGAGTGTTAGAACATACATTCTTTTTGTTACGTTGACTTTAGAGATTGGATATTACGGTAGGCTTTGCCAGAAAAAACTGAAAATTTCTGATATAAGTATGTTAATGGATAAAACGAAATGCTGATCGAAGTTAATACTGTTGAGTAGTAGTCTGATATTTGGTTAAACTTATCACTCGTCTTTAAGCTAATTTTGGATTATTGTGATTGGCAAACTCCTATCTACAAGTATAGGCATCTTTGTCCGCTATCCTTACTAACATTTAACAATTAAGAATATAACTTGCTCAAATATGAGGTTCAAAGATGAAGTCTAAAACAGAATACCTTACATTCAATATCAACACCAGACGTGCATTCATCAACATAACTCCAGATGTTAGAAGGACTGTTGAAGGAAGCAAAATTAAGGAAGGTCTGTGTTTGGTAAATGCGATGCATATTACAGCTAGCGTTTTTATAAACGATAATGAGCGTGGTTTGCATGAAGATTTTGATATATGGCTTGAAAAATTAGCACCACATGCTCCTACTGAACAATATAAACACAATGAGACAGGTGAAGATAATGCTGATGCACACTTGAAGCGCCAGATTATGGGGCGAGAAGTTGTTGTTGCCATTACTAATGGGAAACTAGACTTTGGTCCATGGGAGCAGATATTTTACGGGGAATTTGACGGCCGACGGGATAAAAGGGTACTAGTGAAGGTAATTGGCGAATAAAGTTAGAAAACTACGCATCGTCGGTGGTCACTAAGGCAGTTTTTTTATTGTTCCTCTTATGGACAGAGAGTATCAATAGTCTTATAACAAACAGCGGATCCTAAATCCTCCACCTACAAAATCCTTAATCACTGAATCATTTTCCATTAGTAAATCCCTCTCGTTAAAAACTTTTCAGAACATGCAAAATAAGAATGCATTTAATACCTTGAATCGAAAAGAGAGATAAGATGTCAAAAGATAGTGCTTCTAGTGACGAACACGTAATTATTTGTAGTGAATGTGGAAGAGAATTGATAGTTAAGGACATTGTTAACAACGGAGTGGCCTTTCTAAGTCATCTGAAGATCGACCATGGTATAACATATACTCCCCAACGCATGACTGAAGTCAAAACTGAAAGAAAAAGAAGTGCTGAGAAGCTAATATACAAAACAGACAATCACTAATACGATGGATAAAAGTCAATTCAAAAAAGGTATAAAATATACATTGACCCCAGGGAACGAATTTGACTATAGCTACCCTTAGAGCCACGAATTTCCCATTAATATTCAGTCCACGCTACATATGATGTCTTGTCTACATTTTTCAACCGTCTCAATTTGTTAATTTCAGATTATTACTTGTCTTCGTGTTGTTAATTTTGTCAATTTCATGTCCTGTATTGAAAATATTAAAAATAGAAGTTCAGAGACTTCTAGACTGGCTAACATAATTTCATACAATTATTTGATAATTTTGTTCATCACAGGTTTAGCTTAGAAGTGTTCTCTGTATCTATTGGTTACTTCAGCTAAACTATTGGATGATGTCTATAGAACTGAAAAGAATGTTGATGTACGGGAAAGACTTCTGCTTGTTAGACGTGTACTAGTGGATAATGAACAAGCAGCTAGAGTCGCTGAGAAAGAATTCTATAGGTCCAGATGGTGGGCATACAAATGGTTGAAGAGATTTGCTGAAACCGGTCTAGAAGGACTGAAAAACCTACCTAGGGCTGGTAGACCGCCCGAAGTATCAGAAGAGAGATTTGCTGAAATAAAAAGAGAATTATCTGAAAATCTAGCAGGATGGAGGGCTAAAGAAATTATGAATATCATCTATGAGAAAACAGGTGTAAGATATCATGAAGTTCATATCTATAGATTATTACATAAGTGGAAATTCAGTCCTAAGGTTCCAAGAAAGAGATTCGTAAATGCTGCATCAAATGAAGAAAAGAAGCGGTTCAAAAAAAGACTAAGGAAATAATCTCTCGCATACCTAAAGATTTCACGGTTGCAGTAGAAGATGAATCCATATTCATACATGATGCGCTGGTAAGAAGAAGAATGTGGACACCTGAAGGAATGCGTCCAATAGTGACTGTCACAGGGTCACATCAGAAGACCTGTGTATTTGGTACAATTACTATCGACGGTAAGCAATTTTTCCGTCAGTATGATGTCTTCAACCAATATGCATTTCTGAAGTACCTGAAGGAATTGCAGAGGAAGTTTAGAAAACTAGTGCTGTTTATAGATAGAGCAGCTCAACATCGCAGCTCAATCATGATCAGAAAATATTTGGAAGAAAATAAAGATGTTATTAGAGT
>WJXE01000229.1 GCA_009665115.1 Nitrosopumilales archaeon | reverse complement strand
CGCAATAAGTATCTTAACATTTCTTCAGCACTCATACCCTGAGCAGGTAACTCAGGCGCTACTCTTTCTAATAATAGCCGGTAGATCGTATATTTGTTGCCACCCTGCAACTTTAGATTCACGTAACCGGTTACGAGCTTGAGCCTATTCTTCCGGAATTCTTCCTCAAATAATTTCGAGAATTTGAGAACAGTAGATGTCTTCCCTATACCCGCGGGACCGATAATTTGTAATACTGTTAAGGGGAATTCGTCAGGCTTAGAATAAGATCCTTTTAGAGCATATTGAATTTGTTCGATCTGGGTTTCTCTGTGTGGGAGTTCAGCCGGTACGTATCTTGGAGACAATTTTGATCTGTCGCGAAATATTGGGCTGCTGAACTCCATTGCTAATATAGATAAAGATCTATTCAAGATATATATTATATTAAGTATTTTTCAGATTAAAATTAAGGACTTTTGTTCTGTGATTCATGCATGTTCCCGAGTCTGCGAATGGTCTAAATGTGTATTTTTTATTACTAAGGTGTATTTGTCGATATACTTGAGCTCGAGGAAAATTTGATTATGCTAGTGTCATTGGACTAAGCGAGCGCTGAGTGGTTGTTGTGAGGTCAGTGGAATCTTAATATGAAGTCATCTATTAGCTGAATATTATAATTTAGTATATGAGCAGATTCCTGAAAACAGAAAACTACTTGAATAAGTTAGCTGAAAATTCTTACAAAGCTATAGATGAAGGTGTTTATAACAATGCAAAATATGATTATTGCGGCCATGAGCCGATAAGTATGAGGAAATCAATTCTGTCATGCCCACATGCCCCGCTAATAACAGAGATAAAATTTGCTTCCCCTTCTAAAGGAAGGATTGTTGCTGAAAGCAATGACGCAGTCTCCCGCGCGATGGACATAGCAACCAATATGGTGGGATCAGGCGCGGTTGGATTATCCATAGTAACCCAACCTAATTTGTTTAGAGGATCTCCGGAATACTTGGGCATGATTCGCAAGACAGTCTCTGTTCCTCTGCTTATGAAAGACATAATTGTCAGCGACATTCAAATCGATTCTGCTAAACGAATGGGAGCGGATTGCATATTGCTGATTAAATCAATATTCGATAACAACCTAACTGAAGGAAGCATAGAGAAACTTGCTGATTACGCAAATAAAAAGGGGGTGCAGGTTGTTTTCGAGGTGCATAAAGAACAGGAATTTAGAGAAGTATTGAAATCATCAATAGATCCAAGACAAAATTTGATAGGCATCAATAATAGAGATTTGAACGACTTAAATGTGGATATTGCCACTACCATGAATTTGCTCAAGAAAGGCGATAAGCGAGGACACATCATAATCAGTGAAAGTGGTATAAGCAAAGCGGAAGAAATTCAACAATTGAAAAAGGCAGGAGCTGACGCATTCGTCGTGGTGTTGGTACTCACGATATGAATTCATGTGTCTCTAGATTTCATTAAATCCCGAACATCTTAATACACCTAGGACGTAGGTTTCTGCTGAACATGCTAAGTAATTACCCCGTTAACGCCAGATTTGGTGACTACGGGGGAAGATATGTGCCTGAGACTCTTGTTCCCGCGATAGAGGAGCTTGAGAGAGCCTACGATCGGTACAAAAACGATACAGATTTCCGAAAAGAACTCAGATATTATCTAGAACAATATGCTGGTCGACCAACTCCACTTTATTTCGCTAAGAATCTTACTGAATACGTAGGGGGTGCGAGGATCTACCTTAAGAGAGAAGACCTTCTTCACGGAGGTGCTCATAAAATCAATAACACCCTCGGTCAAGGTCTTTTGGCAAAACGGATAGGTAAAAAGAGAGTTATTGCCGAAACAGGTGCCGGCCAACATGGAGTAGCAACTGCCATTGCAGCTGCAGTATTGAGGCTAAATGCAGAGATCTATATGGGCTCCAAGGACATGAAACGACAAAGGCCTAATCTAATTCGTATGCAATTATTGGGCGCAGCAATTCATCCCGTTCAGTCTGGGAGTCGCACTCTGAAGGATGCAATTAACGAGGCCCTGCGGGACTGGATCACAAATGTTCAAAATACTTATTATCTGATAGGTTCTGCGGTGGGACCTCATCCTTATCCTGTGATCGTTAGGGATTTCCAGAGTGTAATTGGGCAAGAAATCAAAATGCAGATGGAGCAATTATCAAATCGGCGTGAGCATCCTGATGCAGTCGTTGCGTGCGTAGGAGGCGGTAGCAACGCGATTGGAACGTTCTACCCTTTCGTAGATGATTCCGATGTTTCGTTATACGGTGTAGAAGCAGCAGGTAAGGGAATTAAATCTGGGAAACATTCTGCAACATTGGCAGCGGGTTCGCACGGAATAATACACGGGATGTTTACATACCTTTTGCAAGACCAGTTCGGACAAGTGTCGGATACACATAGCATTTCTGCAGGTCTAGACTACCCCGGCGTCGGACCCGAACATGCACTGTTGAAGGATATCAAAAGAGTAAATTACGTAAACTGTATCGATGACGATGCTGCAGAAGCATTTCTGCTGCTATCTAGACTTGAAGGGATAATTCCCGCTCTCGAACCCTCACATGCCATATCATATGCTATGGAACTTGCAAAGAACATGAACAGAAATGAAAACATTGTTGTAACCTTGTCTGGACGAGGTGACAAGGACGTAGACGTTGTGCAGCGATATCTAAAGATGAAGGAAAAGAAGAACGAAAAGAACAGGAAGAACGAGAAAAAATGAAATGATGAAAAGAACAAGTTTAGGAAATAATAGGCTGAATCGGAAATTTCAAGAGTTGTCCGAAAAGAATGAGGCTGCTCTTATCTGCTATGTAGTTGCAGGATATCCTAACATTCCTACAACAAATGAAATTCTGTCATCAATTGTCAAGGGAGGGGCAGATGTAATCGAGATAGGAATACCTTTTTCAGATCCGATCGCCGATGGGCCAACTATTCAGGAGGCATCATATCGCGCCCTGCTGGCAGGCGTCACACCAGAAAAATCGTTGGAAATTTCAAAGAATATTAGAAAAAAATATCCCTCTTTACCAGTTGTTATAATGACTTATTCAAATATTTTGCAAAGAGTCGGCTTTGAATATTTTATGAAGAAATCCAAAGAATGTGGAGTTGACGGGTTTATACTGCCTGACATGGCAATTGAAGAATCAGATAAGTATGTTATGGAGGCGTCTGAATTAGATCTGGCAACAATATTTCTAGCATCTCCCAATACGACCCCTAGGAGACTTGAAGCCATTTTAGCAAGAACCTCGGGTTTCGTGTATGTTGTTTCTGTATATGGGATAACAGGACAACGTAGATCTTTTGAAGATTACAGTTTGACTGCTATTCGGAATGTCAAGCAAGTTGTAGGATCTCGGATGCCAGTAGCAGTTGGTTTCGGAATTAGCAGCCCATCTCATATAAAGCCCATGATAAGAGCAGGTGCTGATGCAATTATAGTTGGCAGCGCGATCGTGAACATCATAAGAAACTTGTCTGGAAATAAGAAAAAGATGCTCCAACAAATAGAGGTATTCGTTCGAGATCTGAAAAAAGCATGCAGACAGAACTATTTGCTGCCTTAATCTTTAATCTACATATTCCCATCATTTGAGATTATTTGAACCTCTAAGTCTAGTGTTACCTATTCTCAAAGCTCATGCCACGGCTTCCCGTTCCAGTCGTGCTAACAACAAAAATAGAAAAGATAGTTACATTCATCAATGGAAACGCAGGAAGCTCCTTCCTAGTGCTAACCCGATAACCTAATCTCCTGGGCGAACAAAGGATCAAATCAGATTAAATTCAAGATTGACTTAAAATTATAGACATCCGATCGACTGATTGTGTCATTCTTTTGTTCGTACCAACTATATACTTCTAAAGTCCAACGTACCCAATATACGTTCTGAAGTTGGCAATTAAATAAATACTGCCTTATGAGAATTAGATACTCTACAAGGATCACCAGTATGAAAGAGAAGGATTTAAAGTATCTCTTTATTAAATCGGTTCATGCCGGGCATATAGATGGTAACGACTTTTTTTCAACAGAGCGTTCTGGTATTGAAATAAAAATAAAAGATGAAGGCTACTTCCGAAATTTTGATCTGGTTGTTGCGATAATTAAAAAAAGAAATGATTCAGATATTCAATTTGATTCTACAGATTCTTACGATAACTATGTAAATATAATAAGGAGAACGGGCCAGCTAATTCAATTTGCAAACAAAGAAAAATGCAGAATAGATTGGATTAGCTTCTTCCCTGTAGAACTAAAATCTGATGACGACGTCCTGGATGATCGTTTACCCAACCAAATTCTTAATGCGATTTTGACTTTCGGAAGGGCTATTCTTGTGTTGGACAAGAAACACAGCGAAAGAGCAAAGTTAAGAGGTATTTTAAACTTAATACCTGCCACCATTATAGGCTATACGGGTAGAGAGGATTATTTTGAAGTACTTTCAGTATTTCGACGATTCATAACTACGGGTATGATAGGGCTCAACAAGAAAAGACTTGTCAAGCTTTTAAGAGCAAACCAAATCGATAGTAACAGCGGTGTATACAATTGCTTTGAAAATATCCAAAGGATCTGCCAAAAGCTTGTTTTTAGTCAGCTATATGATCAAGATCCCGGTTTTGCAAAGGAAGAGCTTGAATTTGTTCAAAAACTGGCAGATATGAAACTACTCCCGGAAAAAAAGAATCTAACAGAGCTGATAAGGCAGACCTCGAATCTTAAGATAACTGACTATCTATACTAGTAATCGTATCATCAAGACTTAAGTTTGGTTTCATACGAACAAGACTTAGGGCGTAACTATTCCTGATGTGTCTTGTGCAAATAATATGTTGTTTAATGTAACTTGAAACTTTACCCCGTCGCGTTCTACGATAATTTCTATGTCGTCGAGGGAATCAGATATGTTTGCCCCCTCTAATTTTTTTATAACTACATGAACGCTCTCATGTGATATCAGTGCCTCTACGAAGGGCTGAATAACTTCAAAATCATTTCGTCCAGACTTGGCATGATCTTTTGATTGTATTATCAACATTGTCTCGCCTTCATAAGTGAAGTACGCCGTCGAGTCGTCAACAGCACAAGCTACGGCAAAATCATTGATAGTCATGTCACAAACTATTTAGCAAAAAGAATCATAGAGCTTAATATAACAG
>WJXE01000228.1 GCA_009665115.1 Nitrosopumilales archaeon | reverse complement strand
ATTTGAAAGAATTAAAGAAATCGACGAAGGACTTAAAGTCTGTTTTATAAGTGCATTCGAAGTAAATTATCAAGCATTGAGAGCAGTATTTCCAGCCGCGGCTAAAACAGATGATATTGGATGTTTCATTCGAAAACCAATCGAAGTACAAGATTTGGTAAACCACGTAAAAGCAGAACTAGATCATTTGTAAGGACTATTACTGCGTGTTCATTTTGTAACGGTAAAGAAACAACGGGTACCCAGGTTGAAAGGAATAAGTATCTCTCGTGCAGGAAGCCTAACAGGTATTGATACAGAAATTAAGAAAGTAATACAAGACTAAAGATGATTTGAATTGAAAACCACCTGCAGGGCCTGCAGCGAAGTTGGTCGCAGAAAATTTATGTATTTGAATCGAACCACTTGCGATTAAAGCGTAGAGGAAAGGCCCATGGTTGGTACTTACTGAAAAGACAACAAGATAATGAGGTTTCTAATTCGAAGATCCTACAACGACTTCAATTCTTGCGCGATGGTACGATTCACAGTCTCGTAGTTATTCTCTCCGAAACTGTGGTTTACTGTTCTGATCATGTCATTGTGATTTCCGAATTCTCTCTTAATATCTTCCTGAGCAGTAGGACCAACGACAATCATTTTCTTCGATGGATTTTTGGCGAGGTTAGTTGCAAAATGTTTTTTATTACTGGGTCTCTGAACGAGTAACCAATCACTAGCCAAACATTTCTATGTGCCAGTTCTTTGTCGAGGCAATAAAACATTTGGATATATGGCTCTAGATACAATTGCTTTTCCAAGAGGGGATAGATTACCATTTCATCTGTGTAAATGGAACCGGTGCCAATGTTTCGCGCTTGGTCGAAAGTGTATTCTTTGTCCTCTATTTTACCATTATCTCTTCTTACTAGCCACGAAGTGGATCCATGTAATTTGATTAACCGTAACCCTCCGCGCTGAAGATAATTAAATTTGCTACCTAGATGGTGCAAAAACCAATCTGAATCCAAGAACCTTTCCGAAAACCCACTATCGAGTTTTTGCTTAGTCTCGACCAGTGCGTTGTCCCAGAAGAATTCTAAACATCTGTCATAATGGTAGTAAAGAAGGTCCAATTGTGTAATCATATTTAAATTCTAAACTTGAAGTAGCAGGAGGGCCTATTCGTCCCTCTTGGTCGAGATTACGGAAAAAACTTGTGTAAACGTTTACAATTCTCTCTCCAGAATTTTCTTTTAACACACATGCCTCTCTCACAAAATATTTAAAATGGATTTCAAGGCTATTGAGGATTTTCAAATGATTACCTTTCGGTTGTATACTCTCATTAAGAAGAGATCTCCCAAAAATCACTCTTGATGCATACAGAGCGAGTGGGCTAATATTAGTAGCATTATATTCTTTTAATCCATTGCTCACTGAGAAGATTGTTTCGATGTCCACCTTTTCTTCACCCAAATCCTTTTCTAACTCTGTCGCTACTCTGCCGTAAACTTCTTTTTCTTCCTGAGATCCCTCAGAGCGTAGCCTTTCGTTGAACAGTCTTGTCATCTGCTTCATAGTAGGGATCTCAAAAGGCGCCGAGGCACCTGCCCCAAAGAAAAATGAAATGTCACCAGCAGAAAGTGTCATACATTCAAGATAACTTGGTTGCGAATAAATTAAGGGTTGCTCTTAATTTGTTTCTATAGTAAGTTACTCTGTAATTTACTAAAATTCTTAATTTGGGAAGAGACTCATTATGTTTTAAGACTCCAGCAGACATATCAACTCTTTTTGTAAGAAGGCATGTTGCCTGCTATTAGCATGACTGATCAGGTACTTCTACTGTCATAGGTTTAATGACAATTTCTTACGCATTCCTTTTAACCAATATCATCATAATAGTAGGTACATGAAAGCAGGAGGTATTTTATTCGGATGATGACAAGAGATGAGTCTGAAACATCGACAAGACAACGAGCACTAGTTCTTCAAGGGGGTGGGGCGTTAGGAGCATATGATGCAGGAGTCTTTCAAGCATTATATGAGAATATTAACAAGAAAGATGATAGTCCATTATTTGATATTGTTGCTGGCACATCAAGTGGCGCCATGAACTCTGCAATATTAGTGAGTAACGCTAAAGAAAAAAACTGGGATTATGCTGCAGACAGACTAAATAAATTCTGGAATTTTGTTTCACGTGATGAGAATGGTAAAAAAATTGGTATAGAAAGAGGAGGATTAGGACTATTAACAGAAGACGCTAGAAGATATTATTCTGCAAAGCAGTTTCTATGCTCTGGAGTGCCACATGTATTTTCTCCATTATTCTCAACACCGTGTTTGCCATTTATTGGACCGCCTAGATTTGATACTAGATTCTTTGATAATGTGGTTTTACCCAACAATATTTGGTATACGTATAGCAATCAACCATTAAAAGCAAGTCTCGAGAAATTTATTAATTTTCCAATTAAAACTAGCTACAAATCAAATCAACCGAGGCTACTAATAGTCAGTGTAGATGTACAAGAGGGGGCTGTAGTAACCTTTGATAGTTATGCAAAGGATGTTAATGATACTATAAGAGAGTCCACTTATGGTGATTTTATCAGACCGCCAGGTGAACAAAGTGATGATGATCAGAGTAAGGGACATTATAAATACGCTATTAGTTATCCAGATGGAATAGAACCACAATATGTAATGGCAAGTGGCTCGGTTCCAATAAACTATGATTATACAGAGATAAACGGCATAAATGAATTACAAACTTTGGACGATCAAGGCAATGCTACTTTTAATAAAGTTTCTCGGTATTTCTGGGATGGTGGCATATTGAGCAATACTCCATTAAGAGAATTAATACAAGCCCATAAAGACTATTGGTTTACAGTAAAAGGCAAAGAACAGGAGACTGCAATAGTTCCAGATTTAGATGTATATATTGTTGATGTCTGGCCTACCAAAGAAAAGGGAATTCCTTGGGATCATGATGGTGTTTCAAATAGAAAAGAAGATTTACTATTAAATGACAAGACAGACTATGACAAGAAAGTTGCTGATATGGTATCAGACTACATTGATTTTGCAAGAAGGTTAAAGGATCTTGCAGTTGAAGCAACAAATGCTGTAGCAGATGTTAATAAAAAGAAAAAGCTTGAAAAGAATCTCAAAGACATACTCAAGACAAAAGGAAAAAGCAGTCATCGTACAGACGGGCATAGAAATTATCAGGATCTATTGAACGGAAGATTTGATATAAATGTAATAACCATAGAGAGAATAAATAACGTTTTTTATGATATTTCAAACAAAATGTTTGACTATTCATCAGATACTATAAAGCAATTAATGGACGACGGGCGTGATGATGCGCTAAAAATAATTAGATAGAACTTTTGTCCAATGTTGTCCAAAAATACATGATAGCGTGTATCGTTCTCGACAAGCTTCTGCTTAATGCTCAGATCTAAGCAACAGAAGTCCGCCATGTGTAATCGATATACTTCGGCTCTTAAACCCACGATTATATCTTCTGGTGGGCGTAAAAATGAGCATAAAGATCCCAACTATGATGCCAACAACTTCTACCACCAGTTTCAGTTTCTCGGCAGCGTTCAACGGTTTTCTGTACCGTAGCAAAGCAGCAATGGCTGGGTCCCGAAACTTACTCAGAACAAGGACCCATTCCTCAACTGCACAAAGAAGCCTATCATAAAATAAAGAACCTGAAAGGTAAGCAGGTAAAAGAAATATGGGGCTGCCCCGATTCAGGAATGGAGTAGTCATGATCATCTGTGGTCAATATTGC
>WJXE01000227.1 GCA_009665115.1 Nitrosopumilales archaeon | reverse complement strand
ATTATACTTGCACCTGGATTCAATAATGTTCAGACATATGTTTATGGATATGAATAAAAATGTCTCGATGAAGAAAAAGACTAGAAGCTGACAATGTTACCAGACGATCAATTTAGACCCGAAAAAATTAACGAAGATTCTGTGAAGGTATTTGATGATACCATCACAATTCCCTTAAGTGTGGTAGGGTGTAATCTTACGGCAGATGAGGTTCTAAAAGAGTGGTACAAATTAGAAGAAGACGGCTTTCCATTGACACAAATATCTAGATTATTCGTCGCCTTAGAGGTTATCGACAGAAATGAAGGAAAGTTCTTCTTTCTACCCATGTCAATGCATTTGATAAAAACTATTGATGGAATTCACTCTGTGAGCCTAATCGAAGGCGGCGATGTGCGAATAAATAAGCTGAAGAAGGAGTTATGTAGACTAATTTCCAATGTGTATAGGGGATCGAATGAGCAGAAAAAGATAGCGTCTCTCCAGATTGTTAATACAATTTTTTCGTATAAAGACGAATTTCAAATAGGCCATATATTGCATAAACTGCATCCCTCCCTAAAATTTAACAAAGAGTCAGGCCCAGATTTTTGGCTTGATACATTAGGTATCAAGGTAGAGGCTAAATCAAAATTAAACAGAAAATACTTGGGATTTGTTTCTGATCCTACAATTGGATTAGATAATACTATATGCCTAAAACCTTATCTAAAGATGTTTTTGAAGCTGGGCGGTTGGAAACGGCATTTGAACATCAGGGAACAGACATTGCTATTATGAATCTATCTCATAGTCAGTTCGGATCACTATTTGCATCTTACGCTTATGGCTTAGATAACTTGAATTTTGAACTCTCTGATGCATTAGTCGAAGCAATAAACACGATAAGATCCAAAGATAAAGCAGTAATTCTATATAGGGAACAAATTTCTTTAGAGCAACCTTATTCCATCTGTGCAATTGTTTCAAATAAATCTAAAGTAGAAGATTACGGCTCCAAACTTGACAAAATAGAAAAGGATCGAAAAATAGATACGAAAACAACCGAGGGTTATTATCAATTGTTAGATGAAGCACGGAGGTTAAATTGAATACATATCGAATAATATCACCTGCTCCCACTTCTGTGCTCATGGACCTCACTTCAGCATTTTCGCATTTTCGCATTTACACCATGTCAAGCTGATTCCATCATCTAAGGTGTACGATTTTAGAATGAATACTCAGTTCATGGAGTAGCTCAGAATTTAAAGAAAAGGATAACCCGACAGATTTTCTTACAGAATATGGAAAATCTATTATAGTTGAATCTGGCGTGCCAACAGCCAAGGAGTCTATTTGGAGTACAAAGAGAAAACCTGTTGAAATATCTTGCAAAGATTTGATATCACTACTGTCATCGAAGGAAAGCTTTCCTCCGCTAGCAGCTGCTTTTGATAAAAAGGATGTTAATGTAGCCTGGGTGGATCTAACTCATAGCCAATACAGCTTTCTCCTTTCATCGTCTTCTGGAAAAAGGGACATCTCTAAAACTTTTTCTGAAATCATCGAAATGGGAGAAAAAGGCAAACAGTTGGTTGTGCTATACACTAAAAGTTCAAGCAAAAAACGACCTATTAATTCGCTGGCATATCTAGAAAGAGAAAAGCTTGAACTCGTTAGTCGGAATAATGATAAAATTGATAGAATATATAGTCGTTGCCATAAGCCGCTTGAGTTCTACGAGTTGGCTAATGTCATTAACACGATAGCTGCATCAGACTTTGAAGAGCAAAATTAGCGATAAGCAAACATCCAAGTAATCCCCTTCACTTCGGCTTTACATTAACAATTAAACTGTAATAATATTCGAAGGTCAAATATCTGTACCGAGGAATTTCAATGCATGTTTTCCATCCTTTGTCAGAGAGATAATATGATGAGTCGCTTCTTTACTCTCGGTGATAAATTTCCAATTTCGTAATGGGGCTATCAGAATCTTGTTTAAAGACAGGTAAGCCGCTTGGTCGCTATAGTCTTCCTTTCTCCTTGCTAAGTAAGAGTAACAACAATAAGTATTGGCGTCTTGTCTTACATCCGCTTTATCCGTTATTAACCAATGTGAAATCTAATTACATATTTAATGTTGGAATCCCTTATAAGGTCTTGTGGTTTTAGCCATTATCGTTGAGGCGTAGAAGATCACTTCCAAATATTACACCTTGTAACAGTCCTGCGTTATTCATCTCAATATGTCTTTTGTTGCTTTTATCCACGGTTTCATTTACAGCAATTTCAAAAATATCCTTGACGCCTTTTGCTTATTCTACCACATCCACAAATTCTTCTATGAATAAGGAAATACCACTCACAGTCAAGAGTTTCATTCTCAATCAAATAGTCAATAAATCCAAGGCAGCTATTGTTGTGGGTTTCATAGACCCTAATGGCACTCGCATATTCAGCTTTGGAAACATGTCAAAGGCTCATAATGTACCTGTAAATGGAAACACATTCTTTGATATAGGTTCTATCACAAAGACGTTTACCACCCTTCTTTTAGCCGATATGGCAACACAAGGAGTAGTTAATTTAACTGATCCAATTGAAAAATATCTGCCAGCAAGTGTAAAGGTGCCTGAGTTTAAAGGTCACAAAATAACACTTGAAAACTTGGCTTCTCACACTTCTGGCCTCCCTGAATGGCCTTCTAACATATGGCTCAATAATAAAGTCGGGGTTTTCAATCCAAATTATAATGAAACTATGTTATACCAAGGATTATCAAATACTACCCTTACTAGAGAACCAGGTTCGGAATTTCAATATTCAAGTTTTGGAATTGGATTACTAGCGCACATACTATCACTAAAAGCCGGTCTCCCATATGAACAGCTGGTCAAACATAGAATCTTAGATGTACTTGGAATGAATGACACCAAAATTACTCTTTCACCATATGAGATTAAAAATAGATTCTCCATAGGCCACCGGGGTGGTAAAGAAATTACTACACCAACAGTACCTGAAATAGTGGCAGCAGCTGGCGCATTTCGTTCAACAGCTGATGATTTGTTAAAATATACATCCGCTAATTTAGGTTTCTTACATACTAAATTAGATGGCGCTATACAACTTTATCATTTGATAATACATTCGATTATACCTGCAAACCCTATGAATTATAGCGAATATGTTGCTCTAGATTGGCGAGTACTCACTAATTTTGGAACAGAAACCTTGTCTCATGAGGGAGCAATCAATGGGTGGAATGCTTTAGTTGCATTTATACCTACCAATCAAATAGGTGTTGTATTATTATGTAGTTGTGATTCAAAGGATGTTGATATGCATAACCTTGGATTTGTACTGTTGCACCTTACAGGAGTACAAAATTTAAATTGGCGTAGTAATATTAGTATCCATACAACTCCAGGTCTTAGTTGATACAAGATAATTTTTTATTAACAAGTTTACAATTTTTCATAACATAACATCATTTCCATTTTTAAATGTCGATGCCTTACTGTCGTGATCAACTTTGATTTATCGCTTACTAGCACCTTCGCGTACGTCTTAAGTTCTTCCACTTTCTCATCCATTGCAATAAAGAAATCACAGATTCTACAAGTTCCTGCCCTCTGGTGGTTAGTCTATATTCTACTCTTGGAGGTATTTCATGAGTAGCTCCTGAAACCCCCCCAATGATAAAAGGAGCAGCAATGAACGCAGAATGCACACTTGGAAAGCAAGAAGAGCTTGGAGATCATATAATGTTCGTTGGAGAGGTAACCGAAATATCAGCAGATGAGAACATCAAACCTCTAGTC
>WJXE01000226.1 GCA_009665115.1 Nitrosopumilales archaeon | reverse complement strand
CAGTTCCATTGTCTTTTGTTGTTCCATCAGCACCAGTATATCCTAATGAGTAAAAGGTGTAGGTTCCTTTTTCTCCATTGTTGGTAGCTATAACTGCATGTCCATTTAGATCTAAAGCTTTATCGCTTCTAGGCATAATCAAGACAGTTCCAACAGCTGAAAAATTTACGCCTTTTACTACTCCGTTACCTGAATAAGATACCTGGAATCCACGGGTTCCATTGATAACTACTGGTTTTGGAGGTGTACTCTTATCAGTTTCCGTAAAGATTGGATTTCCTGAAATCATGCTTGAATTGGTTAGTGTCGTTGAAGCATTAGTAGTCGTAGCTGTTTGTGCCATTGCCTTTTTTATTATTGTATGACTAGACGGTGTCAGATATAACGAACAAACAAGAGACATAGCTACAGCAATGATGGTCAGAATAAATATTTTGTAATTATCCATTGATAAATTATAATCGATGTAAAATAAATAGATTCTCCTGCCAGCTTTGATTTAGCCAATCAAATCCTGGTAGTACCGTGGCTTATCCTTCCAACCCAATTACACCGTCAACGACAACCGTGGGTATTACGACAAATACTATTAGACAAATATCAGCAAAACGATAAATAATATTTATAATGGTTGTTTAGTTTTACAAGATGTTTTTAATTCTGTTCTTTCCCTTAATCATTGCATACGATACTAGTACTTGTGACTCGAATGGGGGAAGAATTTGGAAGAATCCTTATATAGACATCATACTGTAGTGGCGACAAATGAAGCAAAATCTAACGTTCGGATTTTGTAGTAACAATTATCACTTCGAGTAATAACCGCTAGCGGCATTGTTGCTACCATTACTAACACTGCTCTCGCACAACAACAATATTTTACCGCAAAGCTGTCAGGCGGCAATGAGGTACCGCCCATAACCTCGAAAGCATCAGGCATCGCCACATTTGATCTGAATGCAGCTGGTACACAAATGAAATATACTTTGAATGTAACTGATATCGACCATGTAATAGCGGCACATATTCATACGGGAAAAACTACTGAAAACGGACCAATAGTTGTCAACCTGTTTATTCCTGCCAAAGCTACCGGAAAAGTAACCGGTTCACTCGCACAAAGCAGTATTAAGTCCACGAGTCTGAGCGGACCATTAAAGGGTAAACAAATGCCTGACTTAATTAGCCTAATGAAGAATGGCCAAGCTTATGTAATCGTCCGCACTGCACAAAATCCGCCTGGAGAAGTTCGGGGAACAATAACAGTGGGCTAATCGAGAAATCCATTTTTTGGATACTGAAGAAAAAGTCTAGATGGAAGAGGGAAATTAGTGCACTATTACTTTTCCTTTCATCCAAGGGTGCAATATACACAGGTAATTGTATGTCCCAGCTTTTTCAAATGTTACGCTAAATGTATTTGAAGTTCCGGGAGGAAGATTTCCTTTTGGAAGTAACCAACCTGAATTAACATATTGTTCATTGCCACTTATGGTAACCTTTGCGTTCGGAGCAGAGAGCTTTACATTACCAGCGGAATTGATTAGAGTGGGATTAAACACTCTTCCATTAACGAGTATCACTGTATTCATTCCTCCATTACTACCAGGACTCACGATTGGTCTACTGTTAGAGCTAGGAGGTAAGGACATAAATTTGGTCAGAGTCGGAAAACCAAATGGTGCGTCTCGATATGTCATGGTTTTGTTATTAAAGACAAAGGTAACAGTATGTGGTTCTGCTGTTAATGAGGATGGAACATTCCAAACTACACTGGCTCCAGCCTTAATCTCTACCTTTTGCGGATTATATCCAAAGAAGAACCATGTTGCATTACCTCCTCCAACTTGAACTTGGGTATTGGCATTTGTTGTTGTTGTTGCTATCGCTTCTTCAATGTAACTAAAGAAGGATACTGAACTTGTTACTGCCACTGCTGCAATCATTCCGGCTATGAGAGCCATGATTGTTATTTTATTTTTATATGATCTTTTGCCCATTGACAAAACCAAGGATAAGTGATTGCTATAAAAATTTCTCTCAAAACTACCTTTCGCCCCGATGAATCTTTATGAATATATAAATGGAATATCTCAAATAATGATATTTTTGCGTAGATAATAAATAATGATTTCGGACAACAAATGTAATAGAAGAGAAGGAATGAAAAGGATTGAGAAAGTCCTTGGATAAATCGGACAGAAGGATTTTCGTTCGTCTTTTATGGTTCCATTCTAGTCACTTGTATATGGCCCATTTCAACATCTTGATTTTGGCGTTTGTAATGTTAATCTCAGTGTCGACATAATCTGGCATTTTACCCTTAAGATTAAGATTAGACTGTTGCTCCAGAATTTCGGAGTTCCTCTTCTCTTAGCACTTTATTTGTTCTTTAACTTTCTGAAATACTTCTCTGCCCCTCTTCTATTAAGTGCAATTTCAGGAGTACAGTCACTAATTTACCATGTTTACTCATTTTTTACTCACCACCCTGATTGCAGCTGACCATCAATATTCCTACTCCATTATCCCTGGCAATACTCCGAGCCCTGATCCCCTGAACAACCGCAATTCGCAAGCACAGATTCCGAGGACGATTAATACTAAGATGCGTGACATACATACAGTTCTTCCCTCCAAGGAGGTACATTTTCTTCCAAGTATGGTGTCAATTTCAATCATTCTTTTATCACTTCTTGAACCCCATCAACAGTCCAGGAACAAATCCAGATATAGTTGCTATTGGTAAGTGGGGTCAGTACACTTACTATATAAATAAATCAGCCGACTGTGCTCAAGCCAAGATTGTTAATGGCTAAGATGATTCATTTTTTCATCCTATAGAGATTTCTGCGTGATACTATGACAAGCTTGTTATCGCTTATCCGTCTAATTTGAACATCAATTGATAAAATACCGTAGCATTCTGAATTTCCTTCTTTTTTATCCGAGATAGAATACTCTACTTCGAGTTCGTCACCTGCGTACACTTCATCCAAAAACCTAGTATGCCTATTATCCCAATTAGGATCTCCATCCATTCCATACAGCAGCATAATGCTACCAGAGAATATATCAAGACGTGTCATCTCTCCTTCAGCACGCGCTATTATAGCACGACCTGGCAAAAGAGTTCCTTTAATTCCTTCCTTAGCAGCCAATTCGGGTTTTTCATGCAAGATATTTCTTGTCTTTGCAAATGATATATATTTTTGAAAGTCATCCTTGTCAATAACAATACGCGATTTGAATGTCTGCCCTACTTTAAATCCTCCAAATTTCAAATCTAACTTTGAAAATTGATGTATCCTACTCAATATATTCTAACAACAAGTAAATGCATTGGTATGCACAGATCAGATAATAAAAATAGAATACGACCATGGATTAACCATACAATCGAGGTCTGAAAATGAAACATACAAATTCATTACATTTGGTAACCGCTATATATTCTGAATTTCAATTATTGTCTTTCCTGAGGTTAGTCCAGAAATGATATATATGCTATTTTCAGGTACTCCAAAGAAATCTGATATCTTTTATATCATCTCCTTGTTTGCCTTTCTATGTGTTGGTTCAGATTTTATAGATATAATTATTTCATTCCCCATTTAATTGAATTTTTGCAGATGAATTGAATTTGACTTCGACGAAATACCTCAATTAATTATCATAGTAGCATGATTTTACTTCTCGATAGGTATGTAGCTATTTCTAGAACAGGTGATCTTACTGGCGATGATGGTACGGACCGCTCCCTTTCCCGTAATTTTATAGGGTTTCTCGATCTAATAATACTCCAACAACC
>WJXE01000225.1 GCA_009665115.1 Nitrosopumilales archaeon | reverse complement strand
TAACAGATACCATGGACGATATCACACCGATAGAACCGGTCTTCGTCATCTCCTTCGTCGCATCGGCGTAATCAGATACTTGTATTAATATGGATCAGAGCCCTCCTTCATTACAATATAAAATATTCAGCCTGTGGATGATGTACCACAATGGCAGCAGTAGATTGATCTGGTATTATTTGACCCGCTTCGGTTAAACTCATCCCTGATTTTGTAGGATCCAATATTCTCCAGACCAAATGATGTTGTGACACGTCAGGACAGCTAGGATAACCCCAGCTGTACCTAAGTCCACCTTTGTTGCCAATCTTAAGCTCACTCTTTATACGCGAGTTGATCCACTCAGCCAGAGCCTCAGCTGTTTCTACTGCCAATCCATGCAAATAATATGCATCAGTATATTTGTTCTCTTTATTCCATTCATCGATAATCTTTGTTACTTTGTCGCCAACAGTGACGGCCTGAAATGCGGCGATATCATTTTCACCAAAGTAGTCCGTCAGGCACAGGTTTTTTTCTTTTGAGGACCTTGGAAAATCAAAAGATACTTCTCCCTTGCCATCAACTAATTCTACAACCAGGTTGTTGTCTCTATTATGACATTTGAAATAGCCATATACAACTTTAGGATCAAACAGTCTTTCTTCGATAACACGTTTTTTCCATTCTTCGAATAATTTCTCTGGCTCTTCGCTCAAGCCTTTGGCGCCTCTTCCGCGAAACCCCCAAGAAAGCACAAAAAGGGACTTTTTATTAATGAATTTCCATATCTCATTTAGATCTATCTGCTCAGCTTCCAATCTTATCCTTCTAGCAATATGCGGCGGAATGGGTGCGTGAACTGGCTTTATCCCACTATGCGGCAGTTTTAGGGATTGTGTTGCCGGTCCTCGCTTTTCCTCCCACCTTTCCAATTTCTGGTGCCATTCTGAGACGTAAGCCTTTCTCTCATCTGACATCAACTTGTTCATGACCGTCAGACCTTCAAATGCGGTCTTACAGTAGAATACTCCAGAATCGTAAATGCCTCCTTCTTTTGCGATTCTATTTATGTAACTAGTGTTAATCGCTGCGCCGCCGCATAGCACAGGGATTGTTATTTTATTTTGTCTTGAATGTTCCACAAAGTACTGCATCTGCTTGGAAGTTGATACGAGCAATGCAGACAGCCCAACCGCATCAGCATTAACTTCCTTAATTTTTTCAACAATACTCTGCAACGGAACTTGCTTCCCTAAATCATAAACTGAATAGCCGTTATTCGTAAATATTGTCTTGACGAGATTCTTGCCTATGTCATGCACATCTCCGTATACAGTACACAGTACTAACTTGCCTTTGCTTACACCTTCCCGTCTGATTAAATATTTTTCGAGTTCCGATACCGCCGCTTTCATACATTCGGCAGACTTCAACACAAACGGAAGAATTAGTTCGCCTGCACCGAATTTGTCTCCTACTTCCTTCATAGCTGGTAGTAAAACTTCATTTAGAGTCTGCACAGCTGCGTCGTGAACTACTTGTTTTGGAGCTTCAAGGATTACCTTTTTTTTCATATAACTATTTATTTCGATGTTTTTTGATGCTGTAAGGTTTACATGAATTCTATCTTCTATTGAATCGACAACGTCAGATTCTATTCCATCTTTTAATCTATGAACAATTCTAAAATAACATCTCTTACTTGCTTCCCAGCTTGGATCCACTTCTATCCTCTTACTGGAAGCACCCGATACCGATTTTACTCCTTCGAAAAAGGTAATCAATTCAGCAAGCGCGTTAGGATGACTGTTGAAAATAAGATCTTCGGCGAGTTTTCGCTGTTCCCGATCAATTTCCAAGTAAGGGATGATATCTTTTGCATTGATAATTACTGCGTCAAGGCCAGCTTTTATCGCATGATGCAGGAATATTGAATTGACTATTTTTCTGGCGTTTGGAGTTAGGCCAAAACTCACGTTGCTTAGCCCTAATACTGTGAAACAACCTGGAATTTTTTGCTTCACCAATCGTATCCCTTCAAGGGTGGCTTTTGCTGATTCCAAGAATTCCTGCTCTCCAGTAGCCAAGGTGAAAGTCAGAACATCGAAAATAAACTGCCAGGGTTGGAGGCCGTATTTTGTACCTGTTTCATAAAGGAGAATCGCAGTTTCTAACTTTTCCTGGGGTGTTTTGGCCATTCCCCCAGGTCCTATACACATCGTGATGGCAGGAACGCCATATTTTGCCATCAACGGCGCTAACGCATGAAACCTACTCCCATCACCCTCAAGATTAATTGAGTTTATGACAGGTCTACCTGGAATCTGTTGGAGGGCTGCTTCCATAACTTTAGGATCGGTTGAATCTATAACGAGTGGTGCATCAATTTCCAAGCTTAATCTTTTAGCAAGGGATTTCATGAATTCAAGTTCATCAGCCCGTTCCGTCGTTGCAACACAAACGTCGAGGCAGTGAGCACCGTCTTCAATTTGTTTCCTAGCTAAGTTAACCAGACCATCATAATCACTATTGAGCACCATGTCTTTTGCTCTTCTGGACCCTTGAGTGTTGAGACGTTCACCAATTATTAGAGGTGGAGGCTTTTGCATCAGATCAACCGCCTTCAGGGCGGAACTAATTCTGGGTGTATGCTTCATCTTTAAGATATAACAAAATCTTTAGCGCTAGATCCTTTCTAAAACCTTACGTTTAATGTTGAAATTATCCTGCTACATAAGGCGAGCATAGTAAGACTAATCGTCTATGCGTATGCATCCTTTTCTTTCTCTTTCTCGACGCATGTCTATTTAATAATCACCCTGGTACAAATCCAACATTTTGCGCATCTCAGCAATATGTAATGGATTGGTACCGCAGCATCCTCCTATTATCCGAACATGCTTGTAATTTTCAATGAATTCTTTTAGTTTTTCACTCAATGCGGAGGGGGTCATTTTGTATACAGCTTTGCCGCCTTCATTCTGAGGCATGCCGGCATTCGGCACGACTAGTATAGGCAATTCGTCTTGTTCATTCAACCATCTGACACTTGGAGTCATTTCCGCCGGCCCTGTTGAGCAGTTCAAACCGAAAACATCAATATCCATATCGCTTACGGTTGTATATGCGGCCTGAATATTTGTGCCAAGAAGCATCTTGCCGTATTGATCAAGTGTAACGTTGGCAATGATTGGGACTTTCTTGCCTACCTTTTTGATTACATCATGACATGCTTCTATGGCGAGTTTGACCTCCAGTATGTCTTGGCTTGTCTCTATTAATACAGCGTCTACTCCTCCCAAGATCAAACCTTCTGCCTGCGGAAGGAATGCTTCCTTTATCTGGTCAGTTGTTTTTTGACCAAGATCAGGGTCATCGGAACTGGGCAAATAGCCTGTGGGACCCATAGAACCTATGACATACCTTTGCCTGTCTCTAAATTCAGGCTCTTCACAAACCTCCCTAGCAAGGCTGGCGGCTTTTTTATTGAACTCCAAGGTCTCATCTCCATATGCGTATTCCGCTAGCTTCAAATAGTTGCTGCCAAAAGTATTCGATTCTATGCAGTCAGCGCCAACCTTCAAATAGCTTCTATGAATCTGTTTGATCCATTCCGGTTTGCTTAAAATTAACCCGTCATTAAAACCATCTCTGCTATCTGGAAAATCTCTAGGCTCTGGACTCAAGCGCTGAATTTCTGTCCCCATCGCGCCGTCAAACAGCACAATTCTACTAGTGATAGCGTCAAGGAATGATGTCATATGATAAAATCGATTTCGCACGATCTCAGTTTAATAGTTTAGTCGCGTTTTGGGATGCCCATCTCGACCCTCCGGAACCTGACGCGATGGGTGCTACATCGGTTGA
>WJXE01000224.1 GCA_009665115.1 Nitrosopumilales archaeon | reverse complement strand
CCATGTATCAACAATGTAACCAGAGATGAATACCAGAAGAATGTTAACACGCTCCACAGTATCCTACGTGGAAAAAGTAATATCGACAAATTTGTTAACGAAATGGAAGCTGAGATGAACCGAGCTGCTGAAATTCAAGACTATGAGAAGGCCCAGCAGATACGCGATACTCTACGTCGATTAAATAATCTGAGTGCGAAACAAAAAATGGAAAAGTATCTGCGTCGTAATCTCGACGAAGAATATGTAGGAATTATAAAAGAAATCGAAACTGCAGTCGCACATGTAATGACCTTGCGCCGAACAAAAGGCGTCATCACAGACAGGAAAAAATTTGATTTTGAGCTCATCGGAGATAATTCTCTCGCTACTTTCCTTTCACAATACTATTCAACCGTGCCTGAAATTCCTAGGTTTGTTTACGTTAATGAAATGCCTGTATCTAGGGAAGCATTAGAGGCGTCGATTGAGCGATTCACAGACCACGAGGTGAACATAATTTTAGTTTCAGATGACTTTCAGCTAAAAGAAAAAAAGGATCTAATGGATTTGGTTACACGTAACCTTAAATTACACGTTGAAAAGGGTCACGCTCCAGGGATAGTAGAATTGAAAAATATCCTTCACCTGCCAATTATCCCTTCAGTAATCGACTGCTTTGATATTTCCAACTTTGGAAATACATACGCTGTCGGAGCTTGTACGCGTTTTGTTGATGGGAAACCGTATAAAGATGGCTACAGGAAGTTCAAAATTAGATTGACGTTCAACCAGAATGATTTCGCAATGATACAAGAAATAGTGACACGAAGATATTCACCAATACAAACCGAAAACTATCCTCGTGGTCGCGCTCAACCTCTGCCTGACCTGATCGTGATTGACGGAGGAAAAGGACAACTACATTGTGCAATAGATGCCCTTCATAAAGCTGGATTAGAGGTACCGTGCATATCGCTTGCAAAGGAAAATGAAGAAATCTATTCTCCAGACTCGACCCAACCTGTCCTTCTTTCTAGAAATAGTGCCGCTCTAAAAATAATCCAGTATATCAGAGATGAAGCACACAGGTTCGGTTTAGCTTACAACAGAGACTTGAGGAGAATTAAGACTAATCATAAAAATATTAGCAGCCCTAATTTAATAAAAACCTAATTCTCATTCCAATGATGCCCTAGTCGAGGCCGGGATCCAGTAGCTTAAAATAAATTCAATATATTATGCACTCAATAGTCAGTCAAACAATTGAGCGTAAGAAAAATAGTAATTGCTGGGGTAACCAGCGGAGTAGGAAAGAGTACCATAGCAGCAGCAATTATGTATGCCCTTAAGAGGAAGGGCTTCGTAGTTCAACCTTTCAAAGTTGGTCCTGACTTTATCGATCCCAGTTATCATACTTATGTGACCGGTAGGCAATCTCGAAACCTGGATATATGGATGATGCGCAAGAGCGGAGTACTACAATGTTTCAATAACTGCTGTTTTGATGCTGACTTTGGAGTAATCGAAGGAGCTATGGGGCTTTTTGACGGAGTATCTGGTAAAGATGATTTCGGTAGTACGGCTCATGTTGCCAGACTTCTGGATGCATCCATCATATTAGTGATTGACGCGGCGAAGGCGGCGAGATCCATCGCGGCGATAGCTTGGGGTTTCATATGTTTTAGTAAATCGTTAAAGATAGCAGGAATTATTTTAAATAATGTCGCAAGTCAAAGACATGCCACTTTTATTAGCGATGCTTTTGCGGGAAAAATCAAAGTTCCAATTGTAGGTATTATAGAGAGGAATAAGAAAATCAGGATGGAAGAGCGTCACTTAGGCCTGATCCCTACCGCAGAGCTTGAAGACAAAAAAAAGAGAGCGATAATCCGCTCGGCAAAATATGTGTCTGAACAAATTGACCTTGACAAAATAAGAACTGTGTGGAACGTGCCAAGTGAGGTGCAGAATAAACAATCTACAGCGCAATTGTCAACTGGTAGATTAAAGGTAGCTGTTGCGTTGGACGAATCTTTCAATTTTTATTATGCCGACAACCTTGATGCTCTGAGGAAACAACGGGTAAACCTGTTATTTTTCAGTCCTGTTCATGATTGCACTTTACCTGAGGATATATCTGGTATTATACTTGGAGGTGGATTCCCAGAAGTTTTGTCAGAAAAACTTAGTAAAAACCATTCGATGAAAATGTCGGTGTTAAAGGCAGCTGAAAACGGTACTCCAATTTATGCCGAATGCGGCGGGTTAATGTACCTAACGCGATCAATTGGCGAGTACGAATTGGGTCGTCGGAGCAATAAAAAATTGAAAAAGAAGAAGATGGTCGGTCTCATTGATGCGGATACTTTTATGGCTCAAAAGTTAACTTTGAATTATACTAAGGCTGACTGCAATGCATCTCCATTTAGCAACGTGTCTAATATCCGAGGACACGAATTCCATTACTCACGGATTAGAAATATCGCATCTGATGCAAAATTCGCCTACACAATGACTAGAGGGAATGGCGTTGACGGCAAGAAGGATGGTTTTAAAGTTCATAACTGCCTTGCGTCATATATGCATGTCCACTTCGCCGATACACGGCTGCCACGTCGGCTTGTTGAAACTTTCAATAAAAATCGTACTAGGTAAGACATAGTGGAGGTTAAGAGTGTGAAAGCGATTCTGCAGCTCTGAAAGTCAGCGACCGCCATGTTCAATCTTTTTTTTCAATGCATAGTTCATTTCTTCGAAGGTATGACGAATATCCTTATCCATACGGTCGCCACCAAGGAACGTGCCAAGACCGGTGAAGATTTCCCGATGAATCAATCGTACATGATTTTGTTCGAGCTGCTCTATTGTAAATATGCGCTCACCATTCAACAGCCCAGGTAGCAGGCCTTTGCCATACCACCTCAGTTCATGATTTGGTTCAATCTTTGTTAATGTCGGCCTATACGTCCTATTTTTCCCACTAGAGGTGGAGATATGTATCTCCAGCTTTGATCCCTCCATGACAGTTCCAATAATTTCACGGATAAACGGATTCCAGTCAGGGAAATGAGCAAAATCCGTAAGCACTTGCCAAACCTTTTCAGCTGATGCGTTTATCTCGATTTCTGTTTTTATTTCCTTCAACTACCATCTTTTCTTGTTCTTCCTCGAACTTCTAGTTAAATTTTTTTGCTCTGAAAAAGTAAATCTTCTCTCCGGATTGACATATGCGAAGTAAGTTGTCGCTTTCTTTTGGTTATGGGCCGGGTTTAGATTGGAGGCATTCCTTCCTCTTCTTTTTCTTCCAACAGGCTCTGTATGATAGCGGTGTTCACTTCATCCATATCCACGTTTTGCTTTAAATAATTAGTAAAGTTTCCTGTGGTAATAATTCCTTCAGGTCCATTATGACCGACAACCAACAAATGTCTTACCTTGTTTCGGATCATTAGGTTCGCTGCTTCTCGTAGTAGAGAGCTCGAATCGACTGTAATAAGAGGAGTCGACATTATATTCTGAATTATGACTTTGCTACTGCTCACATCTTTAGCACAAACGCGTCTCACCAGATCACGCTCCGTTATAATTCCTACATACTTACCTCCGCCGTCGACGACTAACAGGGAGCTCACATTGCTATTCCTCAATTTCTTGGCTGCCTGTTGAGCAGTGTCAGATTCATCGACCGTTTCCAGTCTTTCACTCATAATTTCGCCAATTGTTGTAGATTTCTTCGAAGCCATTCTGTCACAGAACTTGTGTCCGTCCTTCTTAATATATTATAAAAAATATCATCCTACAATTTATAGGGGTTTTCGTAGTCAATTTTGTCGTTTTTTCCAAATTTCTGAACTAGAAGCATTAATGCATTCAGTATTGAAG
>WJXE01000223.1 GCA_009665115.1 Nitrosopumilales archaeon | reverse complement strand
GTGATGCGCTACGTGAGAGAGGACCACCCTGTTGCGCATAGATGCCAAGGTTTGGATCCAGGCTTTTTAGGTAAGACAGTGTTGTTCTTGGAGTTGGTGTGCATACCAACTGGTTCAATCCATACTATTTTAATTCCAAAGGGCTCAAGTCAATGTGTCGACCTCCAAGTGCAGGGATAATTAATAGTACTACCACAATATAATGAAGAAACTAGAAATCTCACGTGGATATGATCCATTTTATGCTCGAGCGACTTAAATATACTTTATACCTGCGCAGGAAGCCAATTGTTTCAGTTGGTTGAACCATGTCTTTGGCTTAATCTCAGATTATTCACCTTATAATAATAGCCTAGAGAACTCAGAACGCAAAAAAAGCAGCAGCAAGGTGGATTTGCTTTAATCGATGACAAACTGCAATGCAGAACATAATTATTAAAAACGAGCAATATCCTTGAGTAACTATTTACTGTTATTCTGATATACTCTTTAAACCCACAATCAATTTATCAATATCTTCTTCATTATTATAGAAATGGGTAGATACTCTAATACCCTTTCCTCTTGCTGATACAATTATTTTGTTTTTCTTCTCTAACTCTTGAACAATGTCAACTGGCTTTTTCTTTGTTATTTTAAACAAAACTATCCCTGATTTATATTTTTTGTCTTCTATTGGCGAAAGAATTTGCAGAGGCCATAAGGAAACAAAAGAGTAGGTATTATTAGTAAAAAAACAATAACGATAAATTAAGATGGGCGGCAATAACAATTGTGATTTGGAGTTTTGTATGAACCACTTATTAGATATTCAAATAAAAGACGCAGCTCCTCATATCTTAAGACGGCCATTTTTGTTTGTTGAACCAAATACAAGATTGCTTCAAATAGCAACATTTCTCGCAATAGGGCCTCAAATCTATGTGGATGGAGTAATAGTAATCGACGACGATAAAGTACAAAGAGGGAGACCAGTCGGTAGAATTAGTAGTAAACATATTATTTCCAACATTTTAGACTCGGGCTATCCGGACTGGTTCCGGACAAGTGCATCACAAATAATGGATGGCTTTGTAATGCCTTTAGAAATGGATTCTCCCTTGAAAAGAGCATTGGTAGTCTTTGAGAAAACAAGGTTTGGCTTTATCCCAATATTAGCAAAAAAGAATGCTAGGATGGAGGACGAAGAAGGCGATTCATTAGTAGTAACAGCATCACTTGCAATACGAGATATTCTACCGCTAATTGCAAAAGCTAATCTTGCCACACCAATAAAGGAACTCTCTTCTCAATTAATATCCGTAGATAGTAAGACTAGCGTCAGGGATGCATTAGACTATATGCTGAATAAAGGTATTAGAAATATCGGAATAAAGGAAGAACTCTCTGCTCATGATGATAGTGGCGGTGTTAGTGGTACCGAAAGTAGTAGAAAATCCAGATTGTCTCATGTTATAAATGATAGAAAGATACTCGAGTTTCTATTGAGTCATAATGGAAGGGAAGTTTTGCGCAAGAATGGGATTGCAGGCTTAGCAGACATCAATATCAATAATAACTTGGATATCATTTCCCCAACTACTGTTAAATCCAATACTACTGTAAGTAGCGCGGCAGAACTTTTGATGGAGGTTCGCAATCCATGCTTGATCTTGGAAGGCAATGAAAAAGAAGAAGAGCATAATTATATAGTCACCCCGTGGGACATTGTGATGAAAACACTAAAGTCAGATCATATTGTTGGCGGCTGAGCAACACATTAAATTTGATATAATGTTTATATTTCTATCTGATAAATATTATAATCCCTAAAGTTTAGATAGTCTTTCTTTTGACTGTACATATGTTATCTATCATTGTAGTTTTGCCTGTTTGATCTCACGTCATATTCCTAATTCTTTTTCTTTCAGAATAGATATGCACACCTACAATTACAATAATAATAACTATAAAAGGGATTACCATCATATCAATAAAAAAATCAGTGGGAAGCCTGCATGCTAATGATGACACAATTATTATTGCAGCAACAAACATAACCCCAAACCCAGTTGATGTTGCTATCGCTGCCTCTATGCTACGATGTATAAGAGATAACACTGACGATATAGAGAATAGAATAATTATTATGCCACCAACCATGACTACTCCAATCTGAGCATGCTGTGCCAATAGGTTGAAACCAAATGAGCATTTTTTAGTATCGAGAGCAAAAATTGTCGAAGCAGGGACCTGTGCTGCTATAGCAAAGAAAATAAATACCGAACCTATGATTCCGGCATTAACCGCGAGTATCGGGTAATTAACTGCGGATTTATGTGAATTATTATTATTATGGGTTGACAATTTAGTTCGTCTACGATCGTTCTCTCAACCAGTCGCCTACTTTCGGCCAGACCTCTTGATGAGCACGCTGTCCTATTATCAGGCCAACGTGTCCTGACTGAAATTCAATAGCACTTTTATCAACACTTCCAACTGCATTGTTCAGAGCAATACTGGAGCGTGACGCCACCAAATCATCTCTTTGGGCAACTACATTTAGAAATGGCATATTAATATCCTTCAGGTTGACAAGTACACCATCTACCATCATCTTATTTCTGATAAACAGGTTCTGTTGATAGCAATACTTTACAAATTCTCTATATATTTCACCTATTACAGGAGGGCTATCATATAGCCACGTTTCTGTGGCAAGAAACTCCATTATGGATTCTAGGCCATGCGGTTGTTCAAAAAAATGAGGATATTTATGGCTATATTCTACCGGATTTCTGAGAGCAAAGGCTTCATTTAATAGTGTACTAGGCACATTTCCAAATGCATTCAAAAGGGTATCAACCTCCATGGCCTTGGTCCAAACGCTCAACAATGTATCATCAAGGCTAGAATCTCCAGGGGTGGCAATTGTTATTACATTCTTGACCTTCTCTGGATGTAGTGCAGCATAAGCAAGAACCAGGTTGCCACCCCAACAATAGCCAAACAAAGATACCTTATCTGATTTAGTAATCTCTCTTATCAGGTCAACAGATCTATCCATATAGCTATTTACAAAGTGACCTATAGTCAAATCCTTGTCATAAGCAGAAGGGGTACCCCAATCTGTAGCAAAAACATCAAACCCCTGCCTTAGCAAATTTCCTACTACACTTACTTCTGGAAGAAGATCAAGTATGTAGTGCCTATTTATGAAAGCATAGACAATTAACAGAGGTGTTGTTGGTTGTGTTATATCGTTGTTCTTATCTCCTTCTCTAGCTTTCTTATAATAATAACGGAATAAAGAGTATTTCTCCAAGTTAGTAACCTTATATGAAGGTGTTCTCCATAGTGTATCTCTTAGTGGTTCTACGAAATCGTTATCCCATACCGACCATAGATTAGATAGGTGTTGATATATCTTCCCAAAGCCTGTGGCCTTAGCCAGATTTGAATAGCTAGCAACAACATTTGAAAGCGTGGCAATGAAATTATCATCTCTGAATTTTGTGTTGAATATATTGCCAATTTTCTTTCTTATGATTTTCTCCAACTCTGCCAAGTCTTTTGAAGTATTACCTTCTCTGAAGAGTATACTCAAGTAAACTGAATAAGCCTCGGCGAATGCTTCATAAAGTTTCCAATTAAATCTTGATGAGTTTAGTAATACTCCATTCAAAGCATCTCGCATCTCTATTGCAGCACTAGAATCAAAGACATCCTTTGCCATTTGGACATCTAGTAGAGACTATTATGTTATTTGAACGTTTGAACTTAAACTACCTTCCATCTAATTCGTCATATTGTGATTCTTTTGAATTTGGCTTAGTGGTTAAGTTCAAAGCACAAATGCGAAATTACACGTTGGTCTTCTTTTTCCGT
>WJXE01000222.1 GCA_009665115.1 Nitrosopumilales archaeon | reverse complement strand
GGTGTGAACAACAGACGAAGTAGTTAATACAGATGCTAGAAAAACTTTCGTAACATTTGAACCATTAGGAGTAGTAGGGAGTATAATGCCGTGGAATTTTCCTTATTGGCAGGATTTGCAGCTCCTTCATTGGTTGGGAACACAATCGTATTGAAACCTGCAAGTGCTACTCAACGTGGAATCGAAATTGAAAAATGTTTTAACAAGATTGGAACACCAGATTGAGTTTTTCAAACCTTAATAGACGACTCAAGTATTGCAGAAACACTTATGACTCAGCAGATCTCAACGCTGTAACATTTACAGTGGTCCAGTTGCAGCTAAGGTGGCGCAAAGGGCAACATCCCAGATAAAGAAATGTGTACTTGAACTAGGAGGTAATGATCCCTTCATAATATGTGAAGATGCTGATGTTAAGAAGCATCAAATGTCGCAGTCAACGGTAGATTCATTAATTGCGGTCAGACTTGTATTGCATCAAATCGGTTATCTCTATGCCTTTGGCTTATTTCGTTTCCGCCTTTCAACCTTGGCATATTTTTTGCTTCCTGATCTAACCGAACTATAAGCATGAGTTTTATTTTTTTTCCTATCTGGTTTCTTATGTATTGTGCCCTTACGCATTACATGTTCTGATACTACGGAACGATATTATATACTATAGGATGGAATGTTTTTCTCGAAGTATAATTGGCTCTGAATCTCATGAATTAGTTGTTGCCTTTCCCCCTCTGTCATGTCACTTGGCATGCTCCAAATTACTAATTCTTTGTCAATTACATCTTCGATACGAAGGGCATCATACTAGCATGGGAAATGGTGATGGGAGTGATAATTCGCCTTTCACATAATAATTAGACTTCGCTCTCTCTTAATCTCTTAATTTCCTTATCATTTTTTGGATTTCACATCTATTGTAATGCAGATTCAATCGTCAATAATTCTTTGTTAGCTAGTACCTACTTGCGTGTTCATCCGAAAGTCTCAGCATAGACGTTATGTACGACACGATAGAAATGATTCTCTGAAGAGAACAAATACTAGCTATATAAGCAATCTTGCTTATCAGAACCTAATGGTTTATCTACTCTACCAAGAAAACCTATGGCTATAGAGGCAGTATCCACTGTTCCTAAATAAATAACTTCAGTATGATTTGTTATGACGCACGTGCTTTACAGACTCTTCAATATCACCCTTCGACTTCTATTTCAAAAGGGGAAAAAACAATAGGTTTTCGGTGAAATGAACTACAGAGATAAGACTGATATATCAGCGACAATCCTAGAAGTCGCAAACGGTGGAGCATCTAAATCCAAAATAATATCAATTGCATTTCTGAATCACTCTAGCAGCTTGCAATATTTTAGGATGCTTCTTAAGAATAATTTGTTGGTCTATCAAAAAGAAAAGCGAATGTTCAAGACCACTCCTACTGGCATTCAATTTTTACAACTATATCATCTAATGAATGAGTTAGTTAATGAGAATAACAACTTATCTGGTATTCAAGGCGCAACCTGACGATGTTGGATCGAAGTAACCACTTCATTATATTTATTCCTCTTCCATCAAACCTGGTGTGTCCACAATCCACAAAATGCTGCCTCACTCTCCTCCATCTCCTTGTCAATAAACAAGTCCAAAAATCCTTACCATGTACCGCAGGTCTGCGATGGACTCGCCCTCTCTAGCTGTTTCTATCATTAATTCCAAGGCGGCAGGCGTGTCTACATCATTCTCTATATAACTAGTGAATTCCTTGGTCAGCCTTGTCCTACGATGAGGGATTTTAGTACCTATGTCCTTCCAAAGTGCACTTGCGATTGTTTCGTCCGTCGAATAGAATTTATCAAGTTCAGATTGTGAGTACATGAAAGGTTGTCTGTAATGCTTCGAAAAGAGATAAAGCCGTATAATATTTGAGTTATATTTTCTTATCAGATCCCTTATTCTTATGATGTTGCCAAAAGATTTGGACATTTTTTTGCCGTTGATGCTTACTAATCCCACGTGATTCCAGATCTTGACTGGTCGTTGATTGGATGTCAACACTTGCAGTTGTGCCAAAAGTGACTCGTGATGCGGATATACTAGCTCCGTGGCACCGCCATGGATATCGTATAGTCCGTTAAAGATCAACATTGCTACAGAAGAGTCCTGCATATGCCACCAGGGGACGCCTACTCCTAAGGACTTGTCATAATATTTCTGACCGAAGTCATCGATACCATTCCAAAGCAGGATATCACTAGGATTTTTTTTCCCCGGTGCTATGTCAACTCTGCTATTAACTAGATCCTCACGACTCATTTGTGAGAGCTTCCCGTATGAGACTAGCGAACTTGTATCTAAGTATATATTGCCATTAGAAAAGTAAGCTCGTTTCTTATCAAGAAGCTCTAGTATTAGCTTTTTAGCAGTTTCTACGTAATCGGAAGTCCTGGCAATACATAGGGTATTGATACCTAAGGATTGAATATCAATCATGAGTTCCTTTATAAATCTATTAGAAATGTCCGCTGCAGACGACCTTTCCTCCTTTGCCCGCAATGATATCTTGGGATCTATATCAGTAATGTTTAAGATTGCTGTCGTCCGCTTTCCACTTGACATTAAATATTTTGCTACTAAGTCATAAAAGAGAAGTATTCTTGCATGCCCAAGATGAGAAAAATCATAGACTGTAGGACCACAAATAAGCATCCTCAAGTTGCCGTCCTTTGACGTTGCCTTTTCTTTCAGTCCAGATAATGTGTTGAATATTCTCAATAATCGCTAATGGTATACTTCTAATTCATTATTAAGGTAACATCGCCAACTTAAATGTAAAAAAGGTCTTCTGAAGCCTCCGAATTTTCTTGATTGTACAATACAAGCATAAAGTAAAGAGCTCCATAGTTATTACGAGAGACCACTCTCGGGACGAGCATCAATACTAAGGCGATGTGAAAGTACCACACCATCGCTGGCACGGATACTGTCCATAATAGTTATAAGTTACCTCTGTATTACTCTATCTGAAAGGGTTCTCGTGATCATGAACTCTGGACGGAAAGAGAAGGATTTATCCAAGAAATTAATATCTCTTGACCTTGACGAAGGGATTAGAATTGAACATCAGTCTCAGCCCAAGAAGCTTTTTATAAACAGAAATGCGTGTGGCAATTTTGTTGCGCAGCTTATCGATAAAGAGAAGAACCAAAATAGTGAAATTAATAATATACAATACTTCTCGTCAGACGTTGAAGTATTGGAATATGTAAAGTCCAGATTTAATAAAAATTTCTCCATCTCGCTATACTAGCACAAATGCGCTATGCCAAATCAAAGAAGTGCGGCCGCCTTTCTGATAAGTAGTGAATTATTCCTGACTTGAACCGAAAGCCTATCAATACGAGGTCTTCTTGTTTTTCAACACTTCCACCCTGCCATTTCTGGGCGGGTGGCATTGCCTTAGTACCATGAGGTGGTCCTGATTCGGTAAAATCTATGCTAACATTATTACTCACTAGTGGATAAAGTCGATAATCGGATCAAAACGTATTAAGCTTAATACGCCATTTTATTTTCTACCCACATCATTTGAGTAGGTCAAACTTTAGTTTTTAGAACAATGTTCACTAAGACCCAAAATGCTTTTTCGTACGCTCATACGGAACATTTCTTTTTAAAACTTTTTGAAAAAAATACCAAAATTCATGATGTGGGCCTCCCGGGAGGGTACAGGTGATAGTACGCAATTAATGTACAAAGACAAACTATATGAAGTTGGCTGCAGCAAATGCAAATAACCTTGCAGAAGATTAACGTTAAGGCTCCTGAACAGCTGCTATTTGATGGAAACTAGCGTCGCAGCCTACAGGAT
>WJXE01000221.1 GCA_009665115.1 Nitrosopumilales archaeon | reverse complement strand
ATGTTAGCCAGTGTAGTCTGACAAGGGATTTTTTAAGAAGGGGATTTAAAAAAATTGTTGCATTCGGCAATAAATGAAGTTGCAAACGGCTTCTTTGAAGAAATAGCCTTAAGAAATAATAGTAGTAATGACAAAACTACGCCGGCATCGTCTACCTTGAAACCGATAAACCCCGAAGCAATGATGGGCCTAGTTCCATCTGGGTCAAGAAACGTACTAGCCAAATCCTTAGATTTGCCTGATGGAATTGTAGAATGTTGTCAAAGATTCGTAAATGCCAAACCACTAAAGATAGATGTTATTTCAGCACTAATAACAACAAAGGCAGCAGCTCCACCAGCTGCTGTTAACGATTATCCAAAAGAAGTTACAACACGCATTTTTCTTAATGCTGCGGAAATAGGGGTTGGCGCAGAAATTATCGATAGGTCAAAGAAGATTAGAGACAAGATTAAGAGCCGTTTTATATCTACAATTTCAGGTATCATTGCTACGCTGCCTACTTACGAAAGTAATCTGTGTGAGGTCTCTATAGATGATGGACGCCAGAGTTTACTTTCGAAGATTACAATGGGTGTAGTGGCCAATGGCAGGTATTTAGGAGGTGGGTTTAAGGCAGCACCACAGGCAAGCGTTTCAGATGGTTTGTTAGATATAACTATTCTTAAGAATTCCGGGAGCTTAAAAATGTTAGATGAATTTGTCAATATGAAAGGCGATGCAGATTACATACATGAGCAGAATGACATTTTCTATATGCAAGCTAAGAAGGTCTCAATAAAATCGAAAGAGAGAGATATTACAGTTACTCTTGATGGTGAACCGATAGGAATTCTGCCCGCAACATTTGAAGTTCATCAAAATGCTTTGAGTGTGAAATTATAGGGTGCATCTTCGGGTAGTGGATCCTTTAACCAGTAGCGATAGCGAACGGATTTGGAAGGGTTTACAACATACCAAAAATATGTATGGGATAGCGAGCCCAACCTACTATTTCTATTGTTTTTGTAGGGATGGCTACTGCAAATCAAAATTGTCTACACCCTACAAACCTTTTTAAGGATTATAATACTATGACATGGTATGTTAATAGAATTTACTAGGATGCCGAAAGCGTCCACAAGTGTGTTTAGAAAACTTATGATAGCTACACCAATAGTGTTACTTCTTCTTGTCCCCGTCGCACAATCTGTTCAGTTAGTGAACGCACAAAACTCTACAGAGTCAAATGCCGGTGGAGGAACAGCAGCTAAGACAAATATAACTACAACCGGCAACAAAACCGTTATAATGATACCGGCAGCTCCTGCTAAAAGCAGTAGTGCGGCGGCCCCTAGTTACAATAGAACAGGGTTCACTAATCTGAATGTTCTCACAATCAACGGAAAAAATTTTCCAATTAAATATAGTATCAACGGTGGCAAACTGGTTGGGATACTGGCAGACAAAGATAGAGCTTCGTTGGTCCTAGTCCTTAATCCAAGTGGAAATGGCGGCAACTTTACTACTGAATTACCTAGAAATGTTATAGACTCCAAAGGGGCTTCAAATGCTGACACAAAATTTCTAATAAAGATTGATGGCAAGGGAGTAGATTACAAAGAGTTAGCAAACAACGTGAATGCAAGAATATTGGCTATTGACTTTAGTAAGGACAATAGATTTATAGAAATAATAGGGACGCAAATGACATCGTGATAATGTAACCGAATATCATCGTAGGCCGAAACAGAGCTTCACATAACCCAGCGACTCGCGCATGCATACTAATATCATTACACCAGAGGATTTCTACACAACACAACTTACCACCTGCAAAGAGGTTACATTGTAACGTCCTTCTACTCCCTCATTGTCAAAAAGGGTTTGTTAGTTCACTACGCTATTCATTCATTTATTTCAAATCTCTGATATTCTTGTAATTTTCAACGACTCGAATATTTTCGTTAAAATCTGATTCGTAGTTTGCCTTTTGTCCGTATGGTGTTCCCTTGAACGATTCGAACTCTTTTGAATACTGCTCGCCTGGTGGTGGCTGTGTACCATACTGATATCTTCCACGTAATTCTTCCTCGCCTATCAAAAGCCATAGTGTCTTGCCGTCAAATGCATCTGCAACATATTTTGGTATCCAGAATTTCTCCTTGCGTACTGTTCCTTTTTCTACGTGTAAGTAGTTTTCAGATACCTCCTTAATCTCGCCTAGGTCTTTTCCGTCATTAGTTCTTACATTCTTGCCTTTAAGCGTTCTCCACAATGTGGTAGGTCCTGCTTTATTACTATCAGTTGTCATAGCGATCTGCTACTATATTAGTGAAAACATTGTATTTTAATGATTAAGGCGTTATTTTATAACCTTTATTAGGCTTGTTGGCTTCGCCAATTGTTATCTAAGGTTAAAAATATAACTGATATATTGCATAATGTGAAACTATAATCAGGATCGAAGATGACCGATATTATATCATGGGATAAAGCAATTGATAAGAAAGTAAAGTCAAGTGATGATAAAGATCTAGGCAAGATTCAAAGTGTAACGAGGGATTATATTCAAACAAAAGAAGGAACGGTAGATAAGAAGTACTATTATATCCCAAAATATTATTTACAAGGATACGACGGTGATCATCTCTGGGTTTCACTCACAAAAGATGATCTTAAATCAAGATTTGAAGGAGAAAAAGCACCTCCTGCAGCAACTTTTGAAACCCCAGACTACGTGCAGAGAAAAACAACAGTAACAAAGCAATATCCGGATTTTGAAACTAATATTCCAACCTATGCAGGTACATCGGCAACAGCCTCAGATTCAGTAGCTATGCCCTGGGATAAAATTATTGACAGAAAAGTTAAATCAAGCGACAACGAAGATATGGGTAAGGTAGAAAGTATAGCTACTAGTTATGTTGAAGTAAAGGAAGGTGCAGTCCATAAAAAGCGCTATTTTATTCCGAAATATCATGTTCAAGGATTTGACGGTGAATACATAAGTACATCCCTTACAAAAAATGAGATAAAAGATAGATATGAAAGAGATAGTCCACCAACTGAATCTGAGTTTCAAACTCAAGAATATGTGGAACAGAAGCGTAAAGTAGACTCCACATATCCACAGTTTTTACATGGAATCCCTTTTATGGCAAAGGAATCAGGAGTAAAGCTTCAAACAGAACAGTCTGGTGAGACACTCAATATCCCATGGGAAGAGATAATCCACAAACGTGTGAAGACAACCGATAATGTGGACATAGGAGATATTGAACAAGTAGGGAATGAATTTATTGTAGTTAGAGAAGGAGTAGCACGAATCCGTCACTACTACATACCAAAATCATACATCAATAACTATGATGGAAGTTCCGTATATGTAGCTGCTCCCAGTGGACTAGTTAGTGCCAAATTTGAGAGGGAAACCGAACCAACACCGGAAGACATTAGAATGTTAGCAAACGATGCTCCACCTAGAAAAGCCTCATAAAGGCTGCGGTAAGCCTCTAAGCCTCGGTCCACTAACCGGATGTGAAAAGGACCTAGATCTCGAAAGCAAAGAATATCATATCCTTCTATACTAACAACACTCTGTGCTGCTATTTCGATCTTAAGCGAGTGAACATTGCATACAAGCATTTACAGTAAATGCGATCATGGATCAACTTGTAAACGCTTTTGGAAAGCTATATTGATAAAAAATTGGGTTTAATATCCATTTCCTGCTATAACACTTATTTAGAACCTATAAATTCCCTGTTGTGCAAAATAATAGAGGTACTAAGACACAAGTAATGACTACTCCAAACCAATCAATGAAACTACCAATAGACGAGTGTGAGTAGTGGATATGGGATACTTTAGACTGTACAAAAGATTGCG
>WJXE01000023.1 GCA_009665115.1 Nitrosopumilales archaeon | reverse complement strand
TGATATACCAAAGGAGATTGCCAAAGAACTAGCAATCCTTATTTTAAAGGATAAGATTGTAGACCAAACTATCCGTTTTTGGTAAATATGAACCAACACTAAAGCGATCCTATTGCAGACTAAGATAATCTATATCATCGTATTTGACAACTGTTATACGCAGAGTTGAGTAATGAGATATGCATTCTATTATGTCTCTTGCAGGTACTCTAATTCAAAGTTCGGTATACGACAATATCAGCTGTCAATTTGTAGTTTGCGAAACTTGTTTGTGGAATGTAACCGTTTTTAGATCCGTAGAAAGGCAAAGAATAAAGAATAACGGTAATATTCAGGCTTGTCCCATTTGTTCATGTGGAAATGTATCGCTAATTTCTATTACAAACGATGGCGTGATATTTAATTCAAGGCTTATAAAATATGATAAAGAAAAATATTTGTTAGATTAACATTCGTCGCTATATATTTTTGATAAATAAAGAAGTTATGAGAATAGGTTTAGTTACAAAAAAAATCTTGTAGAGCATGTGGAACAAACATGACTACAACTGCAGTCTGTGGTGTCTGCAAGGAGGACATTCCATGGCGATGTAGTAGACGCACTGAAATGGAAGCTGCTACGCATGCACATGCTTACGAGCGAGTCGTATACAAAGAGGAAATTTCCGCAATAGATAACTCATATCAGTCTCATCTCATTTTCAGTGCCAATCTAATGTGATCTAACCAAAGGTAAAATTATAGATCTCATAATGGTATGGACATGCTGTTAGTATATGTTGAATAATATTAACTTCATTATATCCCTTAATATTAGAATGAATAAAGAAGAAAGGAATGAAGGACAAGACATAACTAATAAAGAGACAAGGAAATTGAGAACCCTGATACTGTCTACTAATGTAAATGACTACGATACAGGAGAATAAGACATAAGCAAATGTTCGACCATGAAATACCTCTCATTTGCCATATCCATTATTATGGTTTGAAGACGATCTAAACATAGATCTAAAAGTCTAGTCAAAAGGATAAGACCTGACCAAAATAATACGTGTGTTAACCAAATTTCCCAGATATATAGCGTTCTGTGAGCTCTTTTTCAGGATTTTCAAACATCTTCTTTGTAGGACTATACTCTATTACCTCTCCAAGGTACATGAATGCAGTATAATCAGACACTCTGGCTGCTTGCTGCATATTGTGCGTTACAATAATTACTGTAAATCTTTTTTTCAAATCATGTACTAAATCTTCGATTTTCGAGGATGCAATGGGGTCAAGGGCAGATGTTGGTTCATCCATCAATAAAACTTCCGGCTGCATAGCTAATGCCCTAGCTATACAAAGGCGCTGCTGTTGACCGCCTGACAGGCCCATTCCTGGTTTACCTAACTCATTTTTTACTTCATCCCAAAGTGCAGCACCTTCAAGACTATCTTTAACGATTTCGTCCATCAACCGTTTATCTCTTATTCCGTTAAGCTTCAGTCCCGCCACAACATTATCATAAATACTCATGGTAGGAAACGGGTTTGGCTTTTGAAAAACCATTCCAATACGTCTTTTGATAATTACAGGATCTATATTTCGGTCATAAATATCAATACCGTCAATAATAACTTGCCCCTTTGCCTTTGCACCAGGGGTCATCTCATGCATACGATTGAGACATTTGATGAGAGTTGTCTTACCACAACCTGAAGGCCCGATAAATGCTGTAGCTGTTTTCTCTTTGACATCCAAATTGATGTTCTTTAAAGCTTGTTTAGATCCAAACCACGCTTCTAGGTTTTTGATAGATACTTTAGGAACTTGTTGTTGTTGTTTTTCCTGCTCTTGGTCCGGTTGTGAATGTCTATCTATGTCTGTCATCCTTGATTTCTTCTTCCCTCGTCTTTTCTCTATTCGTCGTCAACTATTCTTCATCTAATCCCAACTTGGTTCTCCCTTATAGATTACCTTAATTATTATGCGAATACAAATATCATAGGACATTAAGTTCTGTCTGTTTTTATCATCACGCAGCAATCGTTCCTATTTTAAATCCTCGTCTGTGCGCTAAGAGCCTTAGGCCAAGGCTCAGCCCAAGTACCATAAGTATAAGAATAAGCGCAGCCCCCCAACCAAAGTCATGGGCATATTGATATGGTTGAGATACTAACCTCCAGATCCTCAGAGGTAGTGCGTCTACCGGTCCTGTTAGGCTCGTAAAGAACAGATCCGTTCCTAATATTGTCATGATTAAAGGCGCGGTTTCCCCAGCTATCCTTGATATAGCTAGTATTATTCCAGTGATCACGCCACTCTTTGCGCTCTTCAGAACTATGTGCAATATTATCTTTCTCTTTGGAATTCCTAATGAATGTCCTGCCTCTTTCATAGAGTTTGGAACAACTTTCAGTGTTTCTTCAGTGACTCTTACAACAATTGGGATCATAATTATTGACAGAGCTAATGCTCCTGCCCATACAGAGAATGAACCAAGTGTTAGAACTAGTGATATGTATGCGACTATACCAATTACTATTGAAGGAAGACCTACGAGAACATCGCTGAAGAACCTAACGCTCGAAGGAAATATTCCATTCCCTGCGAATTCTGATAGATAAATCCCAGCAAGCACACCCACAGGTGCTCCAATAGCTGACGCCAAACCAACAACAATCAATGTTCCCTCAATGGCAGGACCTATTCCTCCTAGCCCAGATCCTATAGCTCCTGGTGGCTGCGTCAAGAAATTAATGCTCAAAGCTCTGGCACCATTTATTACAACCTCTATCAAAATACTTCCCAACAATACTACTGCAAGAATAACAGACAATATTGCTGATATGCTAACTACTTTGTCTACAAGTCTGCGCCGCGAAGACCGCCTTAACATTATGTCCTGAAGCCTTTCCTTGTAGTTGGTTTTGGGGTCTTCTTGCAAATTCTACCCTCTACTCCTTAACACCTGCGCTGACCTTGACCATTCTTGAAACTAGTAGCCTAGCTCCAATATTGATAACCATAGTTATGATAAGCAGAACAGCTCCCAAACCAATTAGTGCAGACAAATGAAGATCGGAAGATGCCTCGTTAAATTCATTAGCGATCAAACTTGATAACGTTTGACTCGGAGAGAAAAGGGAAGTAGGAATAGCGGCTGCCCCAATAGCATTTCCAATGATCAAAGTCACGAGCATTGTTTCTCCTATTGCCCTTCCCAATCCCAACATTGCCGCCCCTAGTATTCCTGACTTTGCATAAGGAAAGATCGCAATCCTAACTGTTTCCCATCTTGTTGCTCCCAAACTATATGCAGCTTCTCTCTGAGTGTTTGGGACAGCCCTCATAACTTCTCGGCATATTGAAGATACAATTGGAATGATCATAATCCCCAGAACTATGCCAGCTGTAAACCAATCTAGACCAAATGGAGTAACCCCAAAAAATGGAATCGACTTTCCGAAGGCGTTGTAAAGAGGCATTTCAATTAAATTGAGGATCCAGAATCTGAAAACAAACAACGCCCATAAACCATAGATGATGCTCGGTACTGCAGCCAACAATTCTATAACAAAAGACAATGGAGCGCTTATCTTTGAAGAAGCCATTTCAGATAGAAATACCGCGATTCCTAAGCTGATTGGAACTCCGATAGCTACGGCTATTCCAGAACTGATCAGAGTTCCGATGATATATGGCAAAGCTCCGAATGATTCACGGCCTTCTACTGAGTTCCAGTTTGTGCCTGTAAAAAACTTAATACCTTCAAAGGAAAATATTTTCTGAGAGCCGTCTCCCACCGTATACACTATTAGAGCAAGCATCAAAAGGGTATATGCAGCAGCGCCTATGGTCACAATATAAAAAATCTTGTCTCCTCTTCGTTTCCCCTGAAGGAAAAAAGAAGACAACTTCTTGTTACGTTGTTCGCGAGATTCTGTGCGAATAATAGTACGCCTCTCTACAATGGTAGAGAAGAGCTATGATTATTTTACAGTTACCTATAAGAAAAATATAGAACTAAACCTTCTATATAGAAAAATTAAAAGACCCCGTAAAAACGGGTTGTTGGAATGGTCTTGTTCCAGGAAGTGTTACTTCCTATGTTATGGTCCTGTGTATAGTGGAGTTCCTTTGAACGTTAATGACTTCAGTGTGTCTTGATCGTGCTTCACTATTGCTGCAGGCAGTGGGACGTAGCCTAGATTTGGTGCTACCTTCTGTCCATCAGTAATTGCCCATGATATAAAGTCGACTAACGCTTTTGCTTTTGTTTGATCTAAACGTGGATTGGTGCTCAAGTCCTTGTTTAGAAGCAGATATGTGAATGTTGCTATGGGATATGTGTTTGATCCTGGTGAATTTAACAACGAAACTTTGGTCCATGATTGATCAGCTGCTGGAAGAGAGTTAGCTATTGGCGAATTGGTTACTGCTGCTTGAGTTGAATTCAATGAAGGTGCTATAAAGTTGCCTGCCGCGTTCTTTATGAGAGCATATGGAATACCTGTAGTAAGAGCATAGTTGAGTTCTACGTATCCTATGGTATTGGGTGAGCCCTTGATAGCACTTGCGACACCTTCATTACCTGGTGCCCCTATTCCAATTGGCCATGGAACTGACTTTGAAGCCCCAATGGTTTGATTCCACGATGGACTTGCCTTAGAAAGATAGCTTGTCCAGACAAAGGTTGTTCCCGATCCATCTGATCTGTGAACAACTACAATGTTAGCTGCAGGTAGACTTACTCCCGGATTTAACGCTTGTATTTGCGGATCATTCCATTTTGTTATTTTACCCTGAAAGATGTCAGCAAGGACTGGACCTGTAAATTTCAAAGTCTTAGTCGGAATGCCAGGTATGTTATATGCTATTGCTACAGAACCTATTGTTTCTGGGATTTGGACAGCCCCTGGAGCTGCTTGTCGTTCCGTAGCAGTGAGGGGTGCGTCGGAAGCACCAAAATCTACTGTCTTTGCTGTAAATTGTTTTACTCCTCCACCACTACCTATTGATTGATAATTGATGTTTACATTAGGTTTGATTTTTTGGTAGTCAACACGCCATGTATCAATTAGTGGAAATGGAAAAGTTGCACCTGCTCCATTTATAGTTACTTGGCCTTGCGCAAAGGATCTTGTAGATGCAGTAACGGATATTATCATTGTAGATAACATCGCAACCACAATTAATCCTACTAATGATTTATTTCTGAATCGCATAGCTGTCATTCTCAGATGGATGCATTAATTATTTACGCTAATAAATCACATAGCCTATAGACTACTATGCGAACAATATAGATTCAGTAGATATTCAATTAATCTTATTACTTCCAATCCTGTGGAGAGATACAATTAATCTACGGAGTTGATTCAATCCGAGTTAAAACATCAGCCACCGAATTTTAATAAACTGAGAATTATTCGTTAGATAAGTCCAAATTTTGAAAAAAGCAAGTATGTATGTTTGTAGATGTTTCTTTCCAATTACAATATGCAACAACACCCAATAGGCGGACATACGGCAAGCCAGGAATTCAGGAGGTTTAGAAAACCTTACGAAAAGTTAAGACATTATATTGTTATAATCCACGTCCGAGATTTCCTTTTCTTGAATATGACTGAGCTGTTACATATGTGTCAATTAATCTTCAATATTTGTTATCATTGAATATCTTGAATTCTCGAATAAGAAGGCGCTCCGAGCCAGGCGATACATTCATCGGTATTCATGACTAATACATCTATGTTTTTTAATTCTTGTAATGCTCTATCGTAGAGAACAGATGTAGCATCTGTAGCCAGAACAATTCTGTAATCGCGCTCACTTGCTTCGTATATGGTTGTTCTAGGACAGTTAGGAAAGTTACATCCACATACAACTACCGTATTAACATCTAGATTCTGCAAATGTCTTTCCAATTTTGTATTATAAAATGCGCCCCACCTAGGCTTATACATTATCCATTCCATAGATCCAATTTGTTGAAGATTACCAGAAAGCAGTAGTTTTGAATCCAGTCTAATATGAGGGAAGGGTTTAAGTTCGTCCATCAATTCAGCACCATCACTTCCAGGAATAACCAATTGCTTTCCATTTTCGATTGCTTTCCTCCGACACAAATCAACATTAGAGCCGTCTTTACTGTAAAGTCTTATAACATGAACTATAGGAAGACCTACTTCTCTATAGCCCTGAACTAAACGCTTGATGGATGGCACAGACGTTAACGTGCCTGGTATTTCGGCTACAGCACCTATTAGAGTAAAATCACATTGGACATCAATGATAAGCAGTGCAGAATGGTTCCTGTCAGGAGTAATGTATTCATCGCCCATGATGTTTTTTAGCAGTTGAACATAATATGAAGATATAACATCTTGTGTGGGCCTAAGAATAATGCTGTAAAAAAATACGGATTCTCGCTTCACAATTCCCAATAACTCGGTATTGACAAGTATTACCATGATCTGGAATAATGAGCGCTAGTGAAAGCTCATTCCTAGGGGGTTGTGATCAAGCGAGCTCGTGTACTAATTGTGGAATACGTCATGTCATATATCCACTAGCGTCAGAATATGTGTCTATTAAGTTTGATCCTTGTACTTGTTCCAATCAGAAATGCATGACTAGTCAAATCAATTAAGAACGCAAAGCAAAGCAATTCAATAGCTACCTCACATTTCAATATAGAAAAGTAAAGTCTGATTAACTGGGCAACAACATTTGACAGTAGTAGAACAACCTGCAGTGACAGTATCATAGCCTACGCGTTGCCTTCGAACATATCAGTCATCCTTAAGTATTACGGTAGTGAGTTGAGAGCTGGTAATACAAAGACATGTCTTCAGATAGGGATACTAATGACAAAAACACTACTCGCAAAGAAACGGCCAAAGTAGCAAATCTAAAAGTGGCTGAAGTAGCGGAACAACGCGACGTAGGAAGAAAAATTGCACGCATAGATCCAGATATAGCTGAACGTCTGAACGTGTCTACTGGTGATGCTTTAGAATTGTCATCGCTTCGAAAGAAAAGTACTGTTCTAAGCTGGCCTGCAAGGGAAAGCGACAGAGGCAAAGGATTGATACGCATTGATGGATTTACCAGAAACAGACTTGATGTTGGCATTAATGATACAATCGAAGTTAGAAAGGTGGAATCAAAAGATGCCAAGAGTATAACCCTCGCTCCCACCGAACCTCTTAGAATAGTAGGTGCAGAAGAGTATCTTGTCGATTACCTAAACGGAGCATTAATGTCCAAAGGTGATACGATACCTATCAATGTAATGGGTCAGAGAATAGATCTTGTAGTAATAGCGACCAATCCATCCGGGCCCGTTATAATTAATGATTCCACAAAAATTACAGTTTCTGAAGAAAGTGCCAAGGCAGCTCAAATATCAAAAGAAGGTGGAGTTCCTTCAATTACATACGAAGATATCGGTGGCGTCAGAAACGAAGTTGCGCGAGTTAGAGAAATGATCGAGCTTCCTCTCAGACATCCAGAACTATTCAAAAGATTGGGGGTAGAAGCGCCTAAAGGAGTTCTTCTTCATGGCCCTCCTGGAACCGGCAAGACTCTGCTTGCAAAGGCAGTAGCTAATGAAACTAATGCCAATTTCTATACTATAGGCGGTCCCGAAATAATGAGCAAATATTATGGAGAATCTGAAGAAAAGCTACGTAATATCTTTGAACAGGCAGAAAAGAATGCACCTTCAATTATTTTTATTGACGAAATTGATTCTATTGCACCAAAAAGAGAAGAAAGTGGAGAACTTGAGAGGAGAATAGTATCTCAGTTATTAGCAGCGATGGACGGCATGTCTTCAAGAGGAAAAGTAGTAGTGATAGGAGCCACAAACAGGATTAATGCTATTGATCCTGCATTAAGGCGTCCAGGTAGATTTGATAGAGAAATCGAGATAGGTGTACCTGATAGGAATGGGCGACTAGAGATTTTACAGATACATACTAGAGGAATGCCTGTTGCCAAAGATGTTAATTTGGAAAAACTAGCAGATATCTCTCATGGCTTTGTCGGTGCTGATTTACAAGCTTTATCGAAAGAAGCTGCAATGCGAGCATTAAGAAAAGTACTGCCTGAAATTGATTTATCATCTGAAAGTATTCCTGGAGATACATTAAAGAAGATCATAGTTACAATGCAAGATTTTACCGATGTGATTAAAGAAATGGAGCCATCTGCTATGCGAGAAGTATTCGTTGAAGTTCCTGATGTGAAATGGGAAGATATTGGTGGATTATCATCTATAAAGCAAGAGTTACAAGAAGCAGTAGAATGGCCTCTCAAATACCAAGGAATATTTACTCATGCTGATGCTACACCCCCTAAAGGCTTGTTGCTTTACGGTCCACCAGGTACAGGAAAGACATTGATGGCCAAAGCAGCTGCGAATGAAAGTGAAGCGAACTTCATAAGTATAAAGGGTCCAGAGCTTCTTTCAAAGTGGGTCGGGGAATCAGAAAAAGGAGTGAGAGAAATATTTAGAAAAGCAAGACAGGCAGCTCCTTGCATCATATTCTTTGACGAAATAGATTCCATAGCTCCTGTAAGAGGGGGAGATTTTGGTGATTCACATGTTACTGAAAGGGTAATAAGCCAACTATTAACTGAGTTAGATGGGCTTGAAATATTAACCAACGTGATAGTGATAGCCGCTACTAACAGGCCTGATATTATAGATCCCGCATTGCTAAGGCCAGGTAGATTTGACAGATTGCTATATGTAGCTCCTCCAGATCGTGACTCCAGGATTCAGATAATAAAAATCCATACAAAGAAAAAACCATTAGATGAGGATGTTAAGATTGAAGATTTAGCAGGCCATACAGATGGTTACACAGGTGCTGATATTGCATCACTCTCATCTGCTGCAGTTATGATTGCATTGCGAGAACATATCTCAAAGTATCAAGATCCAAAGGAAGCAAATAAACATGTACAAGAATTAAGAATCCATTTGCGCCACTTTGAAGAGGCAATGAAAAAGATCAGACCGTTATCGACTCAAGAGCTAAACATGTACAAGAGAATATCAGAACAATTTGGAAGACCTGATCTCGCAGCCAGATGGCGAAGTGAAAAGGATACGAGTGATACGGCTGCCATAACTTAAATTTTTTCTCTCTCAGCTTTATGAGTTTACTGCTCCTCCCTGGTCTTGTCATGAAATATGACAATAGCCCAATAATATGTTCTATGTAACGTTACTTGCTGTAATGATCTATATTCTCCGTAATAGGCTGATTCTTGCTTCCTTCACGTATTACGTCACGAATCTTCATCCAGATTTTCCTTTCAAAATCATATGCCAAAACTAGACTAACAGCCTCCCAACTGCTCCCAAAGGCCCACCGACTAGAAAACCAGCAACTCCGGGAATTAGGAGACTTTCAAACCATGAACCTGAAGCAGATTCAATAGCAAAATCATTAGAATCCCCTAGTATAGATATTGTAATCTCACGTAAAGCACCAGCTAAAACTTCTAGAGATTTATTAACCGCAGTTATGCTGCGCAATGGTTTGCCATTCATTTCGCCCTTTATCTCTGAAACAATTTTTATGCTCTTCTCGCTTTCTAGTTCTTGTTTGATACTGCTATAGAGACTATCGATATTAGTTTGAAGTCCTATAGTGTTCTACTCTGGACATAATTCCATCTTTACCTCTCTAAGAGCTTGTCTTTTAATTTAGCTCAATCTTCATTGTAAAATATCCCGTGCTTTGCTTTATACCTCATACCTTTTCATAGTCTACGGTTACATTTAGCCTGTCATCGAATTGCAAGAACTGGACATTGCGCATGGCTGATGATCTTAGTAGCAACACCACCCAAAATGAATTTTTCGATTCCCGCCATCCCTCTAGCACCAACAAGAATAAGATCTACTCTTTTATTCTCAGCGTAATTAATAATTGCGTTAGCCACAGATGAATCTACGAGAACAGCCCCGGTTACATTGATATTTCCATTCTTCCTAACGGTTGCCTCTACCTCGGCTAAGAGTATTTCGCCCTTCTTTTTCATCTCCTTCTCGTATTCTTCTATATTTCCTCCTCTATAGTATCCTAGTAAATCCCCAGCGGCACCTAATGAAGATTTATCAATCACATGAATTGCAATTATTTGCGCGCCAAGAGATTTGGCTAAAGTTACGGCGTAGCTGATAATCTTTTCTTTGTAGCCTGATTTATCAATAGCTATAAGTATTGTTTTTATCGCTGCCGGACCTTGTTCATTACTAACTTTTTCAGCCATATTATTTACGGGTGTTATAATCATCCTCTAGTATATCTAAATTTGGCCTAGATAAATCCGATAAATCCAAGACCTTTTTCGTGTTGAGGAATTGTTTTATCAGTTTATCATGAGTTTTGTTCTTCACTACCACTTTGCTGCTCTATGACAAATCCATGACGACTATTCATCGATCATCTTACTTTCTTCTTAACAGCATACTCGAAGACAAATTGAATCATATCCGATAACAGACTGGCGTAAACATTGAGCTTTCGTTCCATTGGTAATCTCGTCACTGCATCTATCTTCTTAAATTGTAAGAATCTTATCAGGGGCGATATTGTCCATTTAGAGTCTCCTCGCATTATCCGCTAAGGCACTACAACACTGCTTCTAGATTATTTCGTTCAAAGTAGGCCAGTCACTATAATCTGCACAATTATCGGACATCAGAAAATGAAGTGAATCAAATTATAACTAGACTATTATTTATCCTCAAGAATGGCTAGCAGACTTGAGAAAAATGATTTTGAATTAGAGACCGTCCTTGTCCTGCAAGGTGGTGGATCGCTTGGTGCATACGAATGTGGAGTATATAAGGCACTTGCAAGATATGTCAAGAAATTTGATATTGTGGCCGGTACTTCAATCGGAGCAATTAATGCTGCAATAATAACCGCAACTATCCAAGACGAAAATCCCTCACGCAAGCTTGAGGATTTTTGGCTAGAACTTGCACAATCCATAGGTTCGCCCATACCATTACTATTGAGTGATAAGACTAGACGCATCATGTCTACAATTTTTGCTGCTACATGGGGTAACCCGAAAGCCTTTATTCCTAAATGGCTGGAGCCAGAGAGTTTTACTTATCCAGCATTCGGCTTACCTTACCCGCTATTTGATATTTCGCCACTTAAAGAAACTCTTTCTAAGTATGTTGATTTTGAACAACTTAGGAAGAGAGAAGATTCTAATCCTAGCACTCCTAGGCTTATTGTAACATCTACTGATTTAAAGACAAGTGAAGCAGTAGTCTTCGACAGCAACCTTATCGACATAGACGTGGACCATATTATTGGGTGCATAGGTTTTCCATTTTATGGAATAGGGTGGAATCAAAAGGATGGAAGGTACTTATGGGACGGAAGCCTTCTTAGCAATACTCCCTTGGTTGAGGTGATAAATTCATCTCCGGTATCAGATAAGAAAGTGTACATAGTTAATTTATTTCCTCGTTACCAGGAGGAAATCCCAAATGATATGCTGGAAGCGTGGCACAGGGCCAGGGATATAATGTATACTGATAGGACCGACAGCAATGTCAGAACATCCAAGATCGTATCAAGATATCTCTCCCTTTTGAAGGACATGCATGAGTTCGTAACTAGTAGTATTCAATCTAATAATAATAGTGATATCAATAACGATAATAAGTTGAACAAAGAGAAATTCACAAAAATAGAGGAAGAGTATGATAAGCTTGCCCATCAACGCGGTGCAATAATCCGAGAGATTGTACGTATTGAGAGGGCAGAAGAATCACGGTCCTTATTTGAAGACGCAGATTTTTCAGATGAGACCATAAAAAAATCGATCATGCAAGGAGAAAGAGATGCAGAAAAGGCTCTTGTAAAAAACAGGTAGCCTATTACCGTGACTTAATTATGCAAATATAGATAGAGAGTGACTTACCTAGCAAATTTAGAAAGCTCTTTGGAGATTTCAATCATCTTAACTACATCTCTTCCTATTGGGAGAAAATTGTAACCAAATATTATATGATCTACTCCCATACCTTTTACTCTTTGTATATCGCTTCCTATTTCGTCAATAGTTCCGGATAACGGAAATCTATTTTTATCATTCTTGGATGATACACCCTCCTTGACATTGGGATATGTCATCATTATGATTCGAAAGTTGTCAGGGTTCTTATTTGCTTGACTTGCTTGTTCTTTTATTGCCTTTATACTACTTTCAGTGTATTCCAAAGGACCTCCGACTACGCCCAGCCAGCCATTGAGGTCATATTTTACTATTCTTGAAAATGTATTAGGACTAAAGCCTCCAAGATAAATTGGAATATGTGGTTTTTGAATAGGTTTAGGATCAATTTTTGAAGCTGGAATATCATAGTATTTTCCTTTAAATTCTACGATATCATCTGTCCATATCTTCTTCATTACTTGAATAAATTCGTCCGCTCTTTCTCCTCTATTCATAAATGGAATATTAGAAGCTTGATACTCATCTTTAGACCACCCAAGACCAAGACCAGATAATACCCTTCCTTGTGATAAGACATCCAACGTGGCAAATCTTTTTGCAAGCATAATAGGCGTATAAAAGAATATGTCTGCTACAGACGTTCCTAACGCAATATTATTTGTATTAGCAGCTACGTATACTAAAACATCCAACGGATCTAATACATTTTGATATTCAATTGGAAGGCTGCCGTCAGGAGTTGCTCGATATGCTGATTGTGGTTTTAATGGCCATAGAATTCTTGTGATTGTCCACAGCGAGTCAAAACCTTCTTTCTCAGCCCGCGTGGCCAACTTAAGTACATTCTCTCTTGTTGCTTGTGGACCGAGATTGGGTAAGGTGATGCCAACTTTCATACACTTGGAGTGAGCTTCTTGGTATAAAAAGGTCTATCATTATTACCTAGGAGGCCAAGAGTATGAAATCACATACTATGACTCATGCTCATCTTAACACATTATATCATAGTCAGTTGGATTTTGAAGTTGGAGGTTCAAAGTAATGCAATGCCTTGCTAGCCATGGATATAATGCAGTCCCATAACCTTGGCTCAAATAAAAGACTCTGTTAAACGACTTGACGAATAACGATATGTAAGAATATATAAGATTAGCTTGACACCTATAAATCAAATGAGCAAAGAAACCGCAAGAGAAGAAATTAAGGATGAAACTCATGAGGTGAAAGATGAGGAACAAAAGGAATTAAAAGATAAAGACGCTGACGAAGCGATACGAGAAGAAATTAAGGATGAAACTCATCAGGTGCAAGATGAGGAACAAGAGGAATTAGAAGATAAAGACGTCGAGGAAGAAGAATGAGAAGTTTCAACAATATGTATAAACCTATTCCTATTATATAGATCGTTATTATTATTGTAAACGGATCTCCATATAATCGATGTATGTAAATCTAGCAAGAATACCCTTAGCTACAACATCTCTAATAGTGATAAATATTATAATTCTTGCAGCCGGATTATTGTCAGGCTCTCAGGTGCAAATCAAATCAAATCACGCATAATTACGGCTAGCTCAAAGCTCCCTTAAAGCAGAACATAATCGTGATCGAATAATCACATAAATAAATAGCTAATTTGTTGTATTAGATATCGCCTACTTGTTATGCTGATTGATACTAACGTCTTGCCTAGGTCTTATTTTGGGTCAAAACCAAATGAGGAAATAATATATGCATCACCAGTTCGATAATCAATATAGTCTTGACGCTCTAGCCCCAACTTTGTTAATCTTTCACGTATTCGTAAATCAAGACCTTGATACGTGGTATCACCTATCAAGATATGATCTGGTCTTGCTAATGATGTGATTTTGGCAGTTACATTCATAGGATATCCAAGGATGTCAATATGGGCTCTCGTTCCAGTAGAACCATACTCAATAATTGCATTTTCTCCTGAATCAATTCCAATCTTTATATGTAAATCTGGAAAATCAAATTCTTTGAGAACGTCGTTTATCCCCTGTTGTACCACAACTAACATATTCATAGCACATGAAACTGCAT
>WJXE01000220.1 GCA_009665115.1 Nitrosopumilales archaeon | reverse complement strand
AATTTACTTGATGATTGTTATCAACTAGGATAATTCTTTTTATATAATTCAAGGATAATTTATCTGTAAATAACTAATAGTGATTAATTAATCGCTGTTGAGCATCAGTCTAAGATTCGGGTCCTCTGGGACTATATCAGTGCTTTTTAGTGGGCTGAGTATCGCAAAAGATTATGGAATTTTGTAAGCATTCTATATTAGGTGTAGTCTAAAGTCTTCGTTCCTTCACCACCAACTGAATATTACATGGTCTGATTCAGACGAGATAATGAATGTTAAATGGTTATGGAGAAAGGCAAAAAAGGAAAATGAAAGAAATGGAATGAAAATAAACACTTAATCAACATATACATTTCATTGTTTGCAGATAGAACCAAATTGTACGCATAACTGCGAGTCTCGTTGTCATCTAACTATTCTTGCTTTACACCACACTTTGTACAATATCTCGAGTTCGGTTTTATTTTAGATCCGCACTCTATACAGAATTTACCATTCTTAGGGTTCGAGTTATCTGCACTTGACGGAATAGATTTTGGCGCGGCTGTTCCTTCTTCAGGAAAGTCATACAGCTTTTTAACTGCCCCAGTGGGTTTGAACGTCTCATTAGTATCGGGCATTAACTCGAGGAAGGATGCTTTGTTTTTTCTTAGTTTTTCTTCAAGATAGAGCGTCAGTCGTGGCATAGCGCCTTCTTTTCCTCCAGGGACATCTACTTGTTCCCCAAGCCACATAGCAAATTTCTTCAGAGTCATCTCGGGAGTAGAAAAAGTAAGGGAATGAGTAGACATGTATTCTTCGGTCGCGGCCCTAGCATTGAATACTTTCATCAACTGATGATATTCTTTTCGTGTTTTTAATTATTGCGAATTGCCACATTTATTGCAGAACTTTGCCTGGTCAGGAATAGTGGATCCGCAGACAATGCAATTCTTAACCTTCGCGGACTTTGTCGGGCTGCTAAGTGGTGTCATTTGAGTAGAGTCGGCGACGACGCCAGCATTTTTTCGAACGTCTACCAAACCAACTCCTTCCATATTGCGGTCCGTCTTGGAAAGAGGGGGGACAGGGCTCTGTCCTTTAGAGAGAGTTGTTTGGATTGCTAATTTGACTTCGAATAATACCTGGATAGCAATAAAATTTAATGAAGTCATCCCAATGAGATAATCTGCCAACTTGGCTAGGAAATCTTTTTGATTCACGTTTCCTTTCTTATAAAGTTGAGTTGCATCGATGAATGCTTCGTACTGTTCCTGCGTGTCGTCGGTGAGCTGCTTTAGTTTCTCTGTTACGACTCTCAGGCTGTCATCGTCGGCGCCAACGGACATTGCTGGAACAGTTTTTGTTTGAGGGACTAATAAAAGTTTGAACCTGAAGTATCCTTGGAAGAATTCAGGTCAAACTGAAATCCTGTCACATACACACCCTGCGTGACCGCCAATAAGATAGTTTGGCGCCCATAAAAGCCCTTCTTGGATGACGTCTAGCATGTTGGACTTTTTCTTATCGAACCCGAATTCGTAAATAATTTTTGCCGTTACGAGTTGTTAAAAATCAAAAATCAAATAACATATTAATATCTATACGCTCAAGTTGACGACTGGTTGAAGGTGTTTTCAGATGGAGGGATGGTCTAGACTGGTTATGATACCTGCCTTACACGCAGGGGGCCGTGGGTTCGAATCCCATTCCCTCCATAGACTTAATCGCACACTCATCTGTGGTTGGTGAAAACCTTGGGCGCGATAATATTCGGGTTCAAAAGGCTTAAATTTGAATAATTTTTGACAAATATTGAATGAGTGGTTCTGAGAGTCTTGGAAGCGTAAGTTACGAGTGTATGCGGTGCGGGACACCGGTGACTGTGGAGGAGTTATCCAGATTGCCTGAAATCAAATGTATCTGCGGCTTCCGTGTATTTCGTAAGTCCAGACAACCAATTGTGAAACAATTGAAGGCTATTTAGTAAGCGCCTGAGAAATGTAATTTATAGTACTATATCCACGAAATTTGATATCATCCGATACATGAGAATGAAAGCTTCTTATATTATCTCCTAGAATAGAATACATGAAAATTCGCTGCCCCGATTGTAAGAATGCGGCAGAACTCTCTGATGATTTTTCCTTTGTAAGGTGTTCTGAATGTTCGCTTGATATGAGTTACGGAGAATATGTGAAATATGTGGCATATAAAGATGCACGATACCGCGATATCCTTGATGATTACAAACCAAGAAATTGAACATAGGCTTCTCATGCTGATTGCAGATGCTTTTTGATTGCTCTAGTCTTTCCCATCTGAGAAACCATCGTGTTGCCCGTCTAACTAACAGTCGTAATCTTCTAACTCCTCGGGTCAGGCTTCAGACATTTATGATGGTTTATCAGACCTGAACCAGCTGAATGAAGAATTAAAGCATTTTGATTACGGGTTACTAATGACTTCTCTGGCCAGCGCTGAATACCGCATGTGTGTGAGCCCTAAATATTTTTCAGTCTTTTTACCACTGCGCATCGTTCCTTAGGTTTTCTTTTTAATTGCCGAGACAATGGACAATATATCCCTGTCTTTAATATGATAGTTGTTCGGCAATCTCAAACCATCGCGTATATCAATAGCATAAAGTAAGCCTTTAACTAATTCTGTATGAATCTCCCTTGCAAGATCTTCAATAGTAGAGCCCGATTTCATTAGGTACACGTCTGGTAAAATATTCCCGTGTTTGTCTGATAGTTTACCTGTGTCTGCAACAGGATATACCGCATTCATTCGTAGGAGCTTGAACACAGTTACGTTTATAGCAAATTGAACGCCGGTCCGCATATATTCACCGAGTATATCTTTTCGGATGAAGTTTAAAGCCCACTTTTGTTTATCATTCAGCTTTTGTTGGTCTTTTATTTCAAATCGCTCGTCTCCTGGTAGATATTTAATCATACCGCGAATTTCTGCTCGTCTTAATGTGAGTTCAGCATCTGCGCTGCAGGGGACGATTATTGTATCTTTGTATTCTTCTCTTAGCCTCTTGAAATTTTCAGATGCATAATGCAGATCTACCTTATTGGCAACAATTAGGGTGGGCTTTGATATGTCCCTCAAACTCCATGAGAAATCTTTAGCCTTTGCTGGTTCCCAGTCATCAAACTTAACCCCTAGAAGTTTATTAACCTCGAGAGCAAATTTGACGTGCTGTTCTCGTACTCCAATACCTCTAAATATGTCTGTTATGGCGGCTACCTCCTCAACCCCTGAATTGATTGCTCTTGAAATCTTGTCACGATTACCCTCTAGAAGCTTGAGGTACCACATTACCAACTCTTCTTCTATGTCAGCTATGTCTGCGATGGGATCGCCCGTGCCAGGTTCTGCTATTTTTCCTGATGCATCAATGCCTCCGGAAACATCTACTATATGTAAAAGTGCATCGGATTGAGCTGCAATTGACAGAAATTGGTTACCTAAACCCTTTCCCTTCCACGCACCCTTTATTAATCCCGGCAAGTCGACTAGTTCGATAGGAATAAACCGCCAGCCGTCTAAGCAACGAGAATTCTTCGGATTGTCCTGGACGTTTAATTCTTTGTGAACGCACAGAGTGATTGCATTCGCGTTCCCGATGCTTGGCTGCTGGGTTGTAAACGGATAATTGGAAATCTCTCCGGTTCCAAGCGTAGCAGAATTAAAAAAGGTAGTCTTTCCGGTGTTCGTCTTGCCGATTAACCCTATCTTTATCACTACCATCAAATCAGTCGATGCTAATTTATTCTTGACTAATGTGCCATAATGGTAAGCGTTACGAGTACAATCTGTGCTAGCAGGAACACGTATAGAATAGCTTTCTCCTTGGCTCAGATATTGGGTTGCGTGATATAGCATAATTAATTAATTAATTAAT
>WJXE01000219.1 GCA_009665115.1 Nitrosopumilales archaeon | reverse complement strand
TCTGTATACTTGCCGTCGGATTAACGTCCTAGAATATCCGTATGCGTTCGTCGGACAAACGATGAAATAACATGATAAAGCAGCTCTATGAGTGGTCCACTGCTTAAAAAGCCATTTAACACGACAATTTTTAGGAAAGAAGCATTAGAATTGGCCCAAAAATCACTTGGAAAATTTTACAAAATTTTAACGCCGTTCCATCCGAAAACACGGTATTTGGTCTTTCTCCAGCAATTTCTTGAATTGCCAAGAAGTTTGAAACTCTTCTTTGCTGCATCACAGTCTTCGTGATATCCTTGTAGTTGAATCGCTAATGAGAATAGACTTGTCAGATATCTCGACAGTCAGCTGATATACTATCTTCACATGGGACACTTCTTTCTCCAGGGGTTGGAAATCCTATTTCCCCTCAGCAGTAACCCCAGATTGTTATTCAATGATCGACGTTCAGTCTGTTAGTATCAATTATTTCTTAACTCCCAATCACTTTTAAATCTGTTATATTATAGATATCGCCCTGTGTATTTCCCTGAAAAGTCAGCTTGACAAATCTTGCTGGAATTGGGGAGTCAGAAAAGCTAAATTGTTCTCTGCCTGAATTCATGCCCGTATTTTGAGCAGAACCATGATTCACGAAGTGTACTCCATCTGTTGATGTCTGTATTGTGAAAAAGTTTATTGATTTATCTCCGTTGGTAAATCCGATTTCAAGATTGCAAATTGATTTCTCTTGTCCTAAATCTAGCTGAACCCAAGAACCTTTACCTGTTGCTGACCACGTCGGCGCAGGATTATTACTAGTAGTATTCCCATTGTTGAGAGTATTTACAAGCGTGTTTGAATTGTTATTATTACTGTCCGTAACTCCTGCAATCTGGAGTCTATTTTGAGCACCGCATGATGCTTGCGGGCTTAGCGATTGACTGCCAATAGAATTCCCTTGAACGTTTGCTAATGTCGTAAACGATGTATATTGGTTATTTGGGAAGACCGCGTGTACCTCTATCTGCCATATTCCTAACGGTCCTGAAATTTGAAATGCACTTGGACCTACCTTCTTGAGAGGATGTACTGAAGGAATGTCCCCGTCATAGTCGGTGATAAACGCATCTATTTTTGTAGGCTGTTTGCTAAATTCAAAGCTTACCGTATTCCCTGGTTGTACTGTGAACTGAGCACTGGTATCTCCTGGCTGAGCAGGAAATAGGACTTTATTTAACTGTCCACCGTCGATAAAGATGAAGGGGGACATATCATATTTATGATTATTAAACACCAATTTGGCTTGCGGCGCCATTGAGACCAAAGTCGATATCGGTCCAGCTGAAGTACTAGCGGCATATGCTATTTTGAACGGTAAGAAAGTGACGGGCGTCGAAATAACCAGAATAGTTACGACTGCCAAGAATGTTGTGACAAGAACATTTTGTGTATCCTCAATCCCTTTCAAACGGCGATCTCCCATCCTTTGTTCATAGGCAATTATTGTATTAGAGGTATTTACACCATATTGAACTAACTACCAAAATAATAATCGGTATGAAAGATAGCGACGTTATTAAGTGATATATAATGGGTAACCTTTGGGTACCACAACTTTAGTAGTAATTAGTTATATCCGAATAAGCGGAAGAGATACTTTAGTACAGAGATCAATCAATGATCGAATTACGCGACAAGTCATAATATCTACGGCTGGTCAGTCCAGCAAGGGACTAGGAGATATCCAGGTACGTTTAAGAAGATGAGGTTCTATATAGGTTCAATACCTTCCTAGCAGAAAACGGTTGTTATATGAAAACTATAGTAGAAAAATAGTTTATATCCATATAGAAACTATATTTATGCTGGAAACAAAACGGTAAGCTGAAGATTGATTATAGAAAGGTGCACCTATTATACTTCCTTTCGTTACTGAATATCTGATTACAACTATGATGGCAACTATTCCCTTTATAGCACTAATTGGTGTATTAGTAATTTCCACAGCAGTTGCACCACAAGCATATGCGGGAGGCGGCTGGCTACGGCACACAAGATAATCCTCTTGGCGCCATAGTCCCTGGTCTCAGCGGTCACTCAGCGAAACAGAGATCCTAGACAGGCAGGCGGAACATATTCAATATATCATAACTTTAAGGATAAACAATGCTTGGCGATACATCAGAAACTAAAGTGTGATCCCTGTGGTAAGAAGATAGAGGAAGGAAGCAGAATATGGATACAGACGCACAAAAATGAAGGATTTGACTACAAGCTAGAACAACCATTCGATCTCAAACTACCTGGTAATGCAGAGAAAATATGGCATTATAAATGTCATTCACTGCGAAAAAGATGCGGTTGAGTGATTGAAATAACTGACGATAAGAAAAAGAAACTTACATCTAAATTTCATAAACGCGACGAATTAAAAGTATGTCAATGTACGGGCTTGGCTTTTGAACATATAATAAAAGATCAGTTCAATCACAGCAATGAGGAACTAAAGAATATGCATAAGCAACAAAAGAAAGGATACGTGAAATTTAAGGAAGAAAGAAACATTGCTATGAAGAAGGTTATAATGCAGTAGCGCAAGCTTATTACTTTAAGGATGAAAAATAAGCAATGAAAGTTAAGCCCTTACGATGTCATTCCTGTGGCGCTCCAGTGGCTTGGTATGATGTAGACGACGTTGGCGTACCAATAGTATATTGTTACAACTGTTTTGAGAATGAACATATGGAGCAGGGAGAATAAATAAGAAATGACAGCCAACAACCGTCTTAGATTCAAGAGACTGGTGCGAGCATCTGGTTACAAATGCATGAAATGCCAGAACATACCGTTAATGAACAACATGCTTACAGTTGACCATATAGTACCAAGACATCACGGAGTAGAGAGAAACAATTCTAGCAACCTCCAGTTGCTATGCTATCGTTGTCACAGAATAAAGAATTTTTGTGAATGGATAAAGCATAAATTCGGTCTGTAATGTATCATACAAGTTGACGGTGCGAATTACTTGGCAAGGGGAACCTGTAGGCTATGTGTTGGTCGAGTGGATCGGGCTTGTCGAATCAGAGCTTTGTGAGGATCACCATATGGATTCGGGTGAGGATTACCACAAGGAATTATTCACAATAGATTCTGCCAGCATCATACATGAATATATTGAGAAAGGAGATCCTGAGTTTAGAAATGTAACCCAGATGAGATTTGAGATTAAGGATGGATTATTTAGATATGAAGCCAGAGATAACTCAGGGGATGTGGTAAAATCGTTTATGACCGCATTATCATATATACATACGATCGAAACTAGGAAAGATGAGCCATCAAGAGAACCAGGAATGCCAATGCACAAGCTTTCCAAAGAAGAAAAGCGAAAGGCTAGATAAATGAGTGTGGTAGACGAACCAGGCCACGATCCAGAAGATATGGTGCACATAGTTGTTACAGCCGCAAAAGAGAGCTTGTCTACTCAATGCAGTCATAGTTCGTAGTATGGGATAACCAGCCTGCTGTTGGCTGAGATTAAGTTTGATTCCTGTTCTTGTACTGTCGACTTCAAAATAATATAAATTACCATTATTATAATCGCCAACAAAAATATTGTTTTTGTATTTCTCTCCAAGCACTGATGATTTCATAAATTCTATATCTGTAACTGCAACAGGATTTTTCCAGCTAAATATAGGATCTGCGTAATGAGAGCCAGGAAAATTAACTAATTGATCTGTGCTAACACCTGCATTTCTTGATAGAGGACCCATAACTTGAATCCATCCACTGTTAAACCCGGGTTTTACTAAATTAATTTCGTCATATGTATTCAATCCGTTTTCAGTATCCCATAAGTTACCAGTTATAGGATCAAATCCCAACCCGAAACTGTTTCTTATTCCATATGCATAATACT
>WJXE01000218.1 GCA_009665115.1 Nitrosopumilales archaeon | reverse complement strand
TAGCTGACAAAATTAATGCAGATTTCGGCGGCAGTTACGATGGATTCAAGGCTCAATTTACAGAGGCTGCCAAGACCGTCGAAGGTATTGGGTGGGGTATACTTGCATACGACCCGCTTTCAGATCAATTATTGACGTTTGGTGCAGAGAAGCACAACTTGCTGCTCGGTCCAGGAACTGTCCCATTGCTAGTTTGCGACGTGTGGGAACATGCGTACTATCTCCAGTACAAAAATGACAAGGCAAGTTATGTTAATGCCTGGTGGAATGTGGTAAACTGGGACGATGTGGCGAAGCGATTCGACAAGTCGAAGAAATAATGGATTAATTTCCATCTTCTTTTGTAATTTATAAAACCACTTTTAGGGATCATGACCGATGAAAACCAACTATGAATTACTGTATAATTTGTCCTTCCTGCGATTCGAGGTTTGATAATTACGAAAAATTCGTTGATCATATATTTGAAAGTCATAAGGATCAACCATCATTACGAATGAAAGCAAAGATTATCAAAAATAATAGAAACTAAAGTAGATATTCATCTCATTTTCGTATATTACGTAATGGATGCTGCAATAGACGCCTCAGTAGTTACAAAGTTGTATAGCAGATCTTTCGCATCGAAATTAATCTATTTATTCCATTTTTAGGTTTTTTGCAAGTCGACGATATTAATCGAACAATAATTTTCCCTTGTAGTTCTGCTCACAGCCATATTGTAGTTGTATATTTTTTCAGAATATTCTTTTAGCACGGGTTTAATAGAATCTAACGATTTACTTGCATAAAAGCCAGGACAATCACCGGTTAATTGAAACGTAGCATGAATGACAGCTTTTCCTTTATCAGATTCTATCCATGAAGCGAAGGGATACAGCCAGCAGACCCCAGGTTTTTCAGGATGGATTCCACAGTAACCGCTAGCATCCAGGAATCTGCACTGAAGCGGAAAGCCGTCCTGCTCTTCTTTTTCGTCAGAATTCCTTTTTAGCGAAAGCATTGTAAGCGTAGTTATAATATTGCCGAACGCTTCTTGTTCCTCCCAGCTTGAGATTCGTGTTTCAGTCCTGATAAACTCCGTTTTTGAAAGATAGCCCATCTTCTTGGCAATTATATCGATATCATCTTTTGTAAGCGGCAGTCTTCCTTGCCGCTCGCAACAATTGTGACAATCTGGCCACAAACACCTCCACAATACGTAGAGGTTATCATCTGCCAGTGTAGGGATGTGAAAAATGACTCCATTAACTTGTAGCGCTGTATCAACCACGTCATTTCTCTTGCCAAGGTGTAGATCGGATATTTGTGGATCTATCCTCCACCTTTTAGAAAGCAGTTCAAGAGAATGTTTAACAGAATTATCAGCTTCCATATGTACATAGGTTGCAAAACCCGGCGTTTAAATGTGCCCCGCAACGCACTGGTGGAAGGTTTCATACTAAGAAAATGAGCACGAAGGCTTCAATTGAAGCTACTGCAAAGGAGAGCAGAGTTAAAGGCAAAGGAAAGCACGCATCTTCAACTGAAAATCGGAGAATGGTATGGGAGAAAATCATTTGGCCTCTAATATTAGATGTTAACAGGTCATATTTTATCTTGAAAGAATATCATGTAAAGAGAGATCAATTTTGTCAAATGTTCAAGATACGACCATCAAAGGTCGCTGGTGGTGTTGTCTCATTATTGGTGAAAGGTATACTTATCAGAGAAAAGAACATCTATTCTATACACTATAGGCTCATTCCTTATATGCGGAAGAGAGTATATTTGGAATACGGACAAGTACTTAGAGAAATCAATACAAAACGTTAAAGTCAAATACGGGTCTAGTTGTGGATGTCATGTAGCTCGTGGGAAGCCCGGTCGAACCTGTATTATTAATCTAATCAGGTACCGAATCTAGTGGCCAATCTCCAAGATAGGGCTAGGGATTTCAGGCTCTGGATCTCATGTGAGAAAAGAAACCTGGAGACAGCAGTTCGAATCTGCTCCGGGCTACTACTCTTTTGCTCATTTATATTGTTGGACCGGCGTTTCTAATTTCCTGAGCAACGTTATCAAACTTTTCAAAGTTCTTGACAAATAGTGATGCAAGCCTCCTTGCGGATATTTCATACTTTCGTTTATCAGACCAACTGTTCCGGGTGTCAAAGACTTCTGGAGGTACTCCTGTGCAGGACGTTGGGATATCCAGATTAAAAATATGATCGTGGGTAAAGGATCCTTTTTCTAGATCTCCATTCAATGCGGCCCTTACCATCGCTCTCGTAAGTGCAAGATTCATTCTCCTACCAACACCATATGGGCCACCCGACCAACCTGTGTTAATGAGATACACCTTGGTATCATGCTTAGTAATTTTTTGTCCCAGCATCTTGGCATATTCCTTAGCAGACAATGGCATAAACGGAGCACCAAAACATTGTGAGAATGTCTCCTTGGGTTCTGTGATTCCTCTCTCTGTTCCTGCAAGTTTACTGGTATAACCAGACATAAAGTGATACATTGCTCCTTCTTTCGTAAGCCTAGCTATCGGAGGCATCACTCCGAAGGCATCTGCGGTTAGAAAGATAATGACATCAGGATGATTTGCAACACTAGGGATAACCGCCCGCGGGATGAAGTTGAGAGGGTAAGCAGCCCTAGTATTTTCTGTGAGACTTCCATCGGCAAAGTCCGGCTCTCGAGTACATTGGTCCATAATAACATTCTCCATTACTGCACCAAATCTTATGGCACTCCATATTTGTGGCTCATTTTCCTTCCTTAAGTTTATGCACTTTGCGTAACAACCTCCTTCGAAGTTGAAAATTCCATTATCAGACCAACCATGTTCATCATCACCGACAAGTTGCCTTTCAGGGTCGGCCGACAGAGTGGTCTTTCCGGTACCTGACAATCCAAAAAATAATGCCGTATCTCCGCTTCTGCCGATGTTGGCGGAACAATGCATGGGAAAAACGCCTTTGCGTGGCAAAAGATAGTTCATTACAGAAAACATAGCTTTCTTGATTTCACCTGCGTAGGATGTTGAACCTATCAGAACAAGGTTTTTCTTGAAATTTATTATAATAAATGTCTCAGATCTTGTTCCTTCTAAGTCATATTCTGCGCCAAAGTCATTTACAGATAAGAGTGTGAACTTGGGGTCGTGATTTACTAGCTCTATATCAGTTGGACTAATAAAGATTTGAGTCGCAAAAAGATTTTGCCAGGCCTTATCGGTGATTACCCTTATGGGTAGCCTATTTTCAGGATCTGCTCCAACGAAACCGTCGAAAACAAAAAACTCTTTGCCTTCGACAAATGTTCTCATTCTACCGAAAATCATTTCAAACTTGTCTTCTGAAAGAGGATGGTTAACCTTCCCCCAATCTACCGTATTGTGTGTTATATCGTCATCGACAATATATCTGTCGTCAGGCGATCTGCCAGTAAATTTGCCGGTTTTCACGGATAATGCCCCAGTATCAGAAAACTCTCCCTCCATTCTATGAATGGCAACCTCTAGTAATTCTGGTACCGTGAGATTTCGGAAAATCTTACCGGGCCTGATATCAATTTCTTCGAGTTGCGTCAGACACTTTGCAGCAAGAGTCTGGTGGTTGTCACTCATTGGCACCACTTAAACGTGAACTTACATATTTAATTGATTTCCTACTCAACCTTTGGGATGGATTCTATTTGTTTTATGAATCGGTACTTATTGCAACAGTGAAGTCTATTTCTAGACTATATCCTGGCTTTTACAGGAGACACTTATTTATTATCTACTATGCAGACCTGATGTCCATACTAGTCGGAAGAATTTGCACAAAACATTCTGATACATATCCATAAAATATTATGAAGCTATGCGTAACCCATGTTAGTTTAGAGAAAAGTTATTGGCTTAAATAGTCGAGTACAG
>WJXE01000217.1 GCA_009665115.1 Nitrosopumilales archaeon | reverse complement strand
ATCCTGTCACGTATTTTACAACCGTTTTTTCCATATGTTCAACATGCCATTCTCTCATAGGGAAATTATTTTGCATCAAAAAATCTCCTCACATTCATTACACATAATACACTAGGCGAGTATATAATACAACCTAAAAATTACAAAAAAATCTACTTTATCCAATGGACTTATCTATGATTTTCTACTTACTTTTACTAGATGTATTCGACACGGGAAGCCGCAAAATAGAACATAGTAATAGCCCATATAACATATTGAGGTGTATACTAGGAAAATCGCTGTGACCCTATTTGGAGGTCATTTCTTGGCCTTTCACTCTGCAATATCAAACATATCCATTATGATATCGCCTATTGTTTAATCGTATCGTCAGCGTAATCGCAATGGACATCTTCTAAAACCTTGATATTTTTCACAGCACTGGCTTCGCGTTTGATAAAGAAATTTTAACTGTTCTGCTCTGTTCGTTACAAAAACATTTCCTACGTAGCGAAAATAGAGACATTACTACTAGAGTTAGACATAGAATGGATATTATTATTGCAAAGTCAATGTGAGCCGTCAAATACCATTTCTGTAAGGTTGTAACATGACGCTAATAATTATGACAGCCTACTATGGTTTTCTATCTACGATTATAGTAAATAGTGCTATTTGGTGAGTTATATCTTACATTGTTAATGAATTCTATTGGAAATCCAAAGGATTCGACCAAAAGTATCAGCTCCATTGTCTTCACGCAATAAGAATTCGCCTGCGAGTTTAGAGTGATAGGCGTTACCATTATTTACATCCTCAAGATGGCATAAAGACAGTGGCTACACTATATCAATGGGCAAATTAGTTGTAAACGCGTCTCCTTCACCATCAGGATTATTTTCACTGTACATCCTGCCGCCATGAGATTCTACAATATCTACAACCCTTCTGTGAGCTGTTTTGGTCTTGTCGCATTTCTAACAATGACATCCAAGATATAATCGTCCTTATCGTCATTTTCACTGGGAATTTCTTCTTGCTTCTCTATTCTTATTCTAGATAAGTCAAGCCAAGAATTGGTTGGACAGGATTTCGTAACTCGCGAGCTGCTATGCTTATGAATTCCTTTTACATCTTTCATCGATTTAACAATAACGCTTTCTTTTCGGTCCGCTAACATTATTATGAATCTTGTCTGTAAATCCTCTCGATGATTCCTATGTTTAAATACGAACATGGCTTTGCATCGTGGGTCCATTAACTGTTACGAAAATGACTATAATTTTTTATGCTATAGACTGTTGTCTTATTACTCTACATGGTGGTTGTAAATCAATTGATCATAGAATCTAACTGATTTGATATTGACAAACTCTAGCATTCCATACCTAGATAATTCTCTTCCAAACCCGCTATTCTTGATTCCCCCAAAGGGAACCCTAGGGTCAGAGACTACTACGTTGTTCACAGTCACTATACCTGATTCCACTAGCCTTGACAGCCGCTCAGCTTTATGAAGGTCCTGAGTCCATATACTCGCTCCGAGTCCAAATTCGGAATTGTTTGCCTGCTCAATAGCTTGACTTTCATCTTTAACAACTGTTATTGGGGCGACAGGACCAAATGTTTCCTCATGTGCTATTCGCATCTTTGGGGAGATCTTCGTAAGAATTGTGGGACTATAAAAGTAACCCTTATTCTTTATTCGTTCCCCACCTGTAAGAGCTTCAGCGCCAGCCTCTAATGCATCCCTAACAATTCCGTCTATATTCTCAAGGCTTTTAGAGCTTACTAGAGGTCCTATGTCAGTGTCCTCAGAAAGCGGATCACCTACCTTAAGCTTTTCCGTTTTTTGGGTGAACTTTTCAATGAACTCATTAGCGATTTTCTCTACGACAAAAAACCTTTTGGTAGCAATACAACTTTGTCCACAATTGATAAAGCGGCCTTTGACTGCACCCGACGATGCTTTCTCTAAATCTGCGTCTGCACAAACTATGAAAGGATCACTTCCCCCTAACTCGAGTACACATTTTTTCAGTTGTGCCACTGCTCGCTGGCCTACTTTTTTACCCGCATCAACACTACCGGTAAATGTCACCGCATTAACATCTGAATCTATAAGCATCTCTGCAACGGTAGAATCACCAACAACTGTTTGGAATACCCCTTCCGGAAGGCCTGCTCTCTGAAAAGATTTCTCTATTTCGATACCACATTGTAACGTAGCACTTGAAGGCTTTAATACAATCGTGTTTCCGGCCATTAATGATGGACTGGCAAATCTTAGTGCTTGCCAATATGGAAAATTCCATGGCATTACACTTCCAACGACACCAAGTGGTTGAAATGCAGTGAAACTCTTTCTAGCGTCTGTGTTGGTGGTTTCGTCAGCCATAAAGTGACTTCCGTAATCCGCATAGTATTCCATCGTCCACGCACATTTATCGACTTCTGATCTAGCTTCCTTTATCGGCTTTCCCATTTCCGTAGTTATAAGTTTAGCAAGCCGTTCTTTGTCTTTTCTAAAGAGATGTGAAACATTGTAGAGAAAAGCAGCTCTCTTTTGTATATTGAGTTGCCATTCTTTGAATGATTGTCTTGCCTTTACTACTGCCTTGTTTATATCGTCCATATCCATGACTTCGTATTCTTCGAGCATCTGTTCTGTAGCCGGATTGGTTGTTCTTATTTTCACGACATCGTCATTTTACTGAGACCATATTAGAATATTCCGACTAATATTCTAAAATTGCCCATCATAATTAATGTGTGGTGCGATTATGATTTTTGGACTGATATCATTAAACAGATAGACTAATTTGGAAAGGTTTTGGCGTTCTAAGGTATATGTTACATACCAGAGACTTTCCCCAAATCCTAGCGAATGCAAAAGAATCAACAGTCGTCCCCGTTATGATATCATATCAATTGTATAGTAAAAATACTAACTATAGTACTTTATAATATACCAAAGGTAAGTTAGTCAGTTAATGCAACTGTCTGTTGATTGTTAAATATGCAACTGGTATATTCGTCTACTGTGGTAAATCATGCTCTGTCTTCTCGACCTTGGCCTAAAACGTACAACAAACGTAAAACATTGTCTTCTCCTTGTATAGACAATAAACTAGCTGTTGGTTTCTAATATTCGAAGTTTGAAGGATCGTATCCCTCATTGTTCAAAAGGTTTCACGGTTAATGCATTTCCTACCCATAAAAGCTGATATACCGATCGTCAAAATTATTAGGTCCATTATTTTCTGAGTTGCATAATCCTTTGTACAGTATATCGACTGCAGCCATTTCCATCAATTGGCCTCGAGATACCATATATGCATAGGAATAAAAATTCAAGCTGTCCAGCTTCTCCAAAAAGGTTGGTTCTGTCATTCCCTGCTTCCGTGCTCTTTCTCGAAGAAGAAAGTAAAGTCTATCGGAATGATAATTTGCATGAATCTCCTTTGCTTCCTCCGCCTCTACCCCGTACAAAATGCATATCTTAGTATCTATTCTCCTTTCATCTTCTTCTAAGATATTTTCATGTTCCAAATCTAGAGCAATTCTGCCCCTCTGTTGGCTTTTTGAACGATTATGAGAGTTATCCATTGATTCTACGATCAAAACAAGTTCTCATTTTGTTCTTATTAACTTATCTTGATCAATCTTCAAATGGCGCTAAAATGTGTAATGTAATTCAGGCCTAGTTCCATGCGGTGATTAATAAGTGATATCTTAATAGAAAAAAATTAGAGGTGACGCCAATTTTCTAATATCTCAGTTGTTGGGCGAGATAGATGGCTACGGAGCTACGCAATAGCCTTCATTGTTTACGTTGTTGCATATTACGCTAGCGTTCAACTGCCGTTCCGCAGAGATTATACCCTGATGAGTCATATTTATTTGCGTCAATGCTGCTTGCGAATTGCCCATCTTCAAG
>WJXE01000216.1 GCA_009665115.1 Nitrosopumilales archaeon | reverse complement strand
TTCTCTGCACTGAATTAGGTACTGACCCGGAACGTCAAATACATTCCAAACCGTATTAACCCTTCCGGGAACGGCATCCGTCAATACGGCAAAGTCTGGGATATTGAAGGAATGAATAACATCCTGTGATACGATCTCAAATCTATACGGAACCCCCTGCTTTACATGCAGCTGGCCAATTTCTCTAGTGCCGTCTACGTGTTGAAAAGTCCAAAACCATTGTTGACCAATCACCTTTATAACTTCTGCATTCGGCGGCACAGCTTCTAACATATGCTCTACATTCCAAGAATCAGCGCCTACCCATGCCAAGAGGGAAATTACCGCGCCAATATAGATCCATTCGTATATTGCGTGTCCGGACATTACCGAAGACTGTCCTCTGGTGGTTCTCTAGATGGATGCGTTTTCTTGTTGGATTCTCTAAACCTCCAAGCAATATAGACGGTGCAGCCCTGTACAAGCGCTCCAACGATGAACGCGGCTACCATTCCTCTATAGAACAGGCCCCAAATTTCTACTCTCCTGATCACATAATTTTGGGGAGCACCACTGGTCTGACCGTATGCAATAGCTATAGTTAAACTCAGGATTGATATGACAATGATGGGAAGCACAGCAAATAGCACTGTTCGCCAAATAGTTAAATTCGAGGCCATCATGATTTTCCTCTTTGTGTGTAAGTCCTCTAACTCTCCGTATATAATTTAAGGCTTTTGATAGCTAATTTTTTATGCAGGCTGGGAGAATTCCAATGTTTCTACTATGTAAACAATTCGGAAACGCCTATGTGAGATCTATTTGATTGAAAAAAATCATTATTCCAAAAATATAGGAAACATGAATGTGATATAATTCAGGATCAATCCTATACTGTTCCGAACCGGAAAAACACGATACCTGAGTTTTATGAGCTGGAGTGACTGAAGAAAGGGAATGAGGAATTGCAAGAACGTTTATCGTATCATATTTCGACCAGCTCTTTTGAAAGTTTTTTCTTTTCCCAACGCATAAGGTATACTATTCCAATCACTAGTAGCACTTCCAATGATTTGTCCAAAATCCCACCAAGATCAATATCTTCAGGCCTGTTATTTGGAGAAAGTGGCGGCGGTAACACAACGGAATATGTATACAATCCTAGCAATACGGAGGTTCCGACTAGTCCAAAAAGATTGAGGATTACAGTCTTTCTGTAGTATACCCTTGCGAGTCCCGGACCATCCAGTGATCCTGGTTGGTTTGCAAGAGTCAACAGGACATACATAATGCCGTAGGACAGCTGAGCGGCCCCGGCGGCTAACAAGAAAATACTGTATTCGAGGCGGAGAGAACCGTGCTCAGAAAAGACTGCAAGGTGTACTATACCTGCTGCTATTGCAAAGAGCATGACTGAATATTTTAAGACCTGTTTGTCTGCTGCGTTTAAATGCACACCACTCCTGATTCGACTTCGGTAGGTGAGTGCAGCGACAACTCCGAAGACTACAATCATGCCTACAATTCCGCTTAGGACTGCGGTGCTAAAGATATTCCCAAAACTTCTTGATACTGAAATGTTAAGAACACCTCGATCGCAACTGCAATTCAAATTACTAGTTAAGATAGTTCTTGGAGGATCTATGCCATTGTGATAATTGCCATTAGGGTTGTCATTGGCTATACTTATAACAATTTGATAATTACCTATGTCCTGAAAAGTGTAATAAAGTGCAAAGTCTCCAATATCCTCTCTTGTCCAAGGGAAAGCCTTCAGTCGCTCTCCTGTGCTGGCGCTATAGATCTCTACCATGGAATAGACATTGTAGACGTCATTACCATTTTGATCTTGTATACTAAAGAGAATTTTAGCAGGCTGCGATGGTGGAGTATATTCGGGGTCTATTGCCTGATTGACGTAAAACTTGCCTACAGGCGTGCCTCCTCCGTTGTAGTGAGGTAAATGATCTAGATGTGCACTGGAAGTAGAAACTAATGACAAGGGGCCGTCTCCCGACATAATTGCAGCTGTCAATAGTACTAGGATACTTCCGTAAACGACAAATATTTTGCGTTGCCGTGTTTGCCGTAGCACGACAACTCATAGACAATGGACTTATATAATTTGTAGTAGAATGCAATAATAGGCAAAAAAAGAACGCCTTCGAGACGAGGGCAATGTGTAATTGATGTCATATCTTAACGGTCAGCCGGATACAAATGGAAAACGTATTGGCAGTTACTCACCAAGACAAATATCTGCGCGAAGCCCTGTCCTACTCGGTTAGGTACCTGTGCATGCTCATCACGTTGACTCCGGAAAGCGAGTATATTTTGCTTTCATGTTTTAGAATTGTTAGCGCGGCGTTGCGGATATGCCAATGAAACAGAGCCTCCGGTTTCAAGTCAAGCAGAACCGAGATTGCAGCTTTGATAGGATCTAGATGCGTAATCATTAACACATTTTTATCGTGTTCCGTCTCTTTAATTTCATCCATCAAGTTTTTTATTCTTCGCTTCACGGCCGTAAAACTCTCCACACCATAATTCGAAAGCATGCTATCGGTTCCTGCGTAAAACTTGAGAAATAAATTCCCGTACTTATCGATAATGTCATCGTAATTCATACCCACTAGCTTCCCAAGCTCAATCTCGTATAATCGTTCATCGATTTCGTAACTTATTCCTAATATCTTGCTCACAATTTTTGCGGTTTCCACAGTACGAGTGACGGGGCTAACATATACTTTTTCTATCGGAACGTTTTGAAGGTACCTTGCCGTGTCTTCTACTTGTTGTCTTCCGTAGTGGGTCAAGTGCGACTCGATGTGTCGCCCTACTAGGATTCTGTTGACATTGTTCTCTGCTTGTCCATGACGCATAAGAATGACCAGCGGCAAGTAATCCACTCATTCAAAAGCGGATTATAATATTAATTTTCGCTGCAATCGACTGAGCCTTATGATACTTGAACTTTAGATACCAGTAGACACTGAGGAGTATCTCTTTTTAATAAACTTAATAACCAAACATTTGGTGAACCATCTAGGATGAAAGTAGGATTAATAGGCGGGACTGGAGGTATGGGTGAAGGGTTCGCTTTGAGATGGTCTTCTAGGCATGACGTAATTATAGGTTCCAGGGAGGTTCAAAAGGCAAAAGACGCAGCAGAAACATACACGAAAGTAGCCAAAGAGTCCTATGGGAATCGCATGACTGGGAGCATTACCGGTGATGAAAATTTGGCGGTAACAAAATCATCTGACATTCTTCTGCTGTCAATTCATTACGAGCACATTGCAGATATGTGCTCACAGCTATCAAAACAACTCAGGGATGATTGTATTGTTATAACCCCTATCGTTCCCATGGAAAAGACTGGGGCAGGATTTGTTTACATTCCGCTAGAACAGGCGAAGAAACCTGCTGCAGAGATCGTTGCTGATAACCTACCTCCGAGATCCCGGATCGTATCAGCATTTCATACGATCTCTGAGGCCCGACTCAAAAACATCACAGAAAGCCTCGATTCAGACACCTTTGTGTGTGGAGACGATCGGAATATTGTATCAACGGTCAATAGTTTGATTTCTGAAATTGCCGGGTTGCGTCCTATATTCCTAGGGCCATTATCCATTTCATATCAGGCAGAAATTCTAACTCCCATGCTATTAAATTCTGCTCACAGAAATAAGATCAAGAACCCAGGGATCCGTATAGTGTAGAACCATGAAATTTCGACAAGGCGAAGAACGAAGTAGACGTGGAAAAAACTGGATGTCGGCAATGGGAATACTTTTTATTGTCATGGCAGCTATAATCGCCCTTAGAAATCTTTATTTTGTTACCACCAACTTGTCGTTCGGCTTTTATCTTGATAATTATACAAACTCACAAATAACCAACGAGAAATTCGTTATAGGTATGCTAGTTGGCGGAGGGATCCTTCTA
>WJXE01000215.1 GCA_009665115.1 Nitrosopumilales archaeon | reverse complement strand
TTCTTTCAAGATAAATAGATATATTTACATAAAGTGAACAAATTAAAGTAGATTCCTGTAAAAAAAGTTTTATTCAGTCCATCAACTTCGGTATGTTTATCGATTTCGACTATTAGTTCCTTTAATTGTAGTAATTTGAAGGCTACTATGCCTAAAGGTAGACAATACCGAATATTTGTTAGCTGGATCTTACGAAACATTTCCAGGTCCAGTAACTGAGTTCGGTTGGTATGCTACAATCACTAATCCGGTAGTCGGTCCACTCGTACCAATTCATTATAATAAATCTGCTGGCGATGTTCTGGAGAAGAGGATTATAATATCTACTAACTTATCACTCAAAAAATTACCTCCCTCGATGAGATTTGACAATATGATTATTCTAAATGCATTCCGCATCTAGTTTTTTTGATGGTCTAAAAATATAAAGAATATTTTTAGCATAATGACTTGTTAGAAAGCAATTTATTTTCCGCATGACTAAATGTGACTAACTAGCTAACTAACGAAGGTATCATGCTTTGCTTAAATATTTCAAATTCTATTATAAAAGCGTGATCCAAGGTAGTACACCTTTCACTATTCATCCCGCTGCGAAGATAGGATATGTCCATCTAAGAGTATCTGATATACAACAATCTCTTCAATTTTATCATTCACTTCTTGGCTTCAAGCTAGTTGGAAGAACATCCTCCTCTTCAGAAAGTGTTTTCCTTTCAATAGGAACCGATAGCAAGTCTCCATCCTTTCTGATCGCATTGTCAAAGATAGAAGCAACTCCCAAAGGTAAAAATGATAACAGAAGAAGCAGAAAGGTAGCTGGACTTTATCATCTTGCAATATTGCTTCCAGAAAGAAGGTTCTTGGCTAATATCTTCAGACATCTACAAGAGCATCGCGACCATGTACAATTTGATGGATTTGCAGATCACGCTGTGTCTGAATCCATATACTTACGTGACCCTGACTTTAACGGAGTTGAGATATATAGACAGACCTCGTTCGGAATGGAGATGGAAAGGTCATGAGGTTCATATGGTGACTGAGCCACTAAACATACAAGATCTGCTAAGTGAATCGACTAGTGACGCACAGTGGAAGGAATTTCCTTCCGGGACATCGATCGGACACGTCCATTTACATGTATCTAATCTTGTTAATGCAAAAAGATTCTATTCAGAAATATTGGGTCTAAACCATACCGCAACTTATCCAGGCGCATACTTTTTTGCTGCTGATGAATATCATCATCATGTCGCTACTAATATTTGGCTTGGAGAAGACATTCTTCCTCGTGCTTCTTTTTCAAATTTAACTGGACTAGATCATTTTGCTATACATCTTCCGAACAAACGAGAATTTGAAAGGATGTCAAAATATCTTGATGAATTTAATCTAATAGCAGAAGAAGAACAAGCAGACCTGCGTGGTTTTTCTCGATCGTTTTACGTTCATGATTCCGATAAAATAAGAATTCAATTCTATCACTAAAATACTTCGCAATACACATTTCTCACAATATTGCTCACGTAATCGTCATGTCGTAGTGTATGAAGTAATAAAATTATGTAACTGCAATCAACAGTTACATCTAGAATAATTGCAATAATCGAAACAATACTTATTTCTCTTTCTCTTCATGCCATGTGTACTCGATCAAACTGAGAGGGGGTAGGCGAGTTGATACCGATATACCACTTACTGACGCTCCAATGCACGTCGATCCCATTTGGCAAGCGTTGCCGCTGCTTCGTAGGTGCTCTGCAGGAAAGCTATCAAGACCTCATCAGGTAACTTTGCGGTACGTACTACATCGTAGGGCAGCAGGAACTCTCTCATCTCCGTATGGTAGAACGCCTCCGGCGGCTGGATTGGGTAGTCCTTGAAGCCCTGAGGCTCGGGATAGGCATAGGAGTAGAAAACTGGTTCGTCGACGAGACCGCCGCCCGGCCAGAAACCGCAACTACTTACTTCGTGCGAATAGGCTTCGACCTGCACAAAACGGGCACAGTTTGGTGCGCCTGGGTGCGAGGGCGCCGTACGTCCGGAAAAGCGGGTGACGGCCAGATCAAAAGCCCCCCAGAAAAAATGTAGCGGGCTAACCTTTCCGATGAACCGGGAACGAAACTCCGTAAGCACGCGGCTGGCCTGCGCCAGAATGCGCCAGACCCGCTGCGCATATTCGGGATCATAGGCCACATGTTTCTGATCCTGCTCGAATGGGATTCGATCCTGCACTTCGACCGGTGTGGTCCAGATGGTTACAGGTATCCCAAGCGATCCTAAGGCGGCCATCGTTTCTTCATAAAACTCAGCTACTGAGCGCGGTCGGAGAGCGATTGTCTTGGTAGAATCGTCACTCGTTACGATGAGCAGGAGCTGAGCAATGAAATCGAAGTCTATCTGGAAAAGTCGACCATTATAGGGCATAGCGGATGTTGTGAGTCCGCGAGGCGTGACATACAGAGTAGCATTCCACCAGTGATTCACGAATGGGGTGAGTGCAAGCCGGATCTTGCCGACGATTTGGGTCCACATGTGTAGCGTGTCATAGGTGTCTTTCCATTCTGCCAACGGCAGTGCTGGCCATGGATTTGTAGTCATTGGTTTCATCCCTCCCGACAACGAACGGCCGGGTTATGTATGAGATGGTAATGATTTTCGATGCAGCGCTCTCGGCTTGTAATTCCTGTGAGTATGATCTTAGCTTGGATGATGGAGGCTAAGAGAAGTTCAGATAGTCCAGATTCGGGAAGATGTATCGTATGAATATATGCCGGGGTCAGCTATCTAACATTTTCGTTATAACCAAGGATACTGCTAGTAACATTTATGGTCAAACTGCAGGAAGACAACCTTACAGCTACCAGATCATGATGGATGTAAGTTTAATTGTTCAGAGGATTGCGGGATCTGATATTTGTCAGTAATAATGGAAGAATTACCTGAGCATGAATACACAAGTGAAAAACATGTGCAAAGAAATGCTTATGTCTTTTAACTGCATCTTAATGATGCAACTAATATGAGTATTGAAGAAAACCTACGACTGATGAAGACGTTGGATGACGCGTGGAATGCCCAGGACTGGGATACATTCAATAAACGTCATACCGAGGATGTTGTCGTAAAGTGGCCAGGTCAATCTGAGCCAACAAGAGGAATAAAGGCACATCAAAATGAAGGTGTCGAAATGTTCAAGACTTTTCCTGATAATCATGTCGAAAACAATCCGTATAAGGTGCTCTTCGGCCAAGGTGATTGGACTTGCTCAATTGCCATATTTACAGGCACCCACAAAGGTCCAATGATGGCTGCTGGAGGGAAAACGATTCCAGGTACATTCAAGAGATTTCAAGTGGACTTTTGCACCGTAGCGCATTGGAAGAATGGCCAAATTGACGAGGAAAATCTTTTCTACGATCAAATGGGAATGATAAGACAACTTGGCTTGACCTAGTGCTTAATAAAACCTCGACCAATTGGGCATGACAGGGGAAACACTCAAGAAGGACCTTCTTGATGAATTACTTCTCTAAATTCATAAATTAGATTAATGAAATCGTGATAACGATTAATATGTTGCTTTAAATTAGGATTAAAAGTTTCAATTTTTTCTAAGAATTCTTCCCCAAATCTTTTGAAAGAGATGTTTTTATTTTATCCAATCTTATTTCATAACGATCTCTTGTGTATTATCTGTTCACTAGCATTATGAAAAATCCGTGAATCCACAGTCCGGCTGTCTCTGCTTGTTCTTTCAAAACAATAAATAATCTGTCTCTTGTTATGGTCACCTTCAGAAAATTATTTTCAAAAATTGAATTGTTATGGTCTTAATGATGATCATACGTACAGATCCGATGACCTGATAAAGTGGCATGTAGACTAGCAACGGAGTCAGTTTCAAAGGTTAGATTGCATCTATAACATACCCACGTTTGCAT